>NZ_RZPQ01000087.1:0-13009 GCF_003999135.1 Mesorhizobium sp. M7A.F.Ca.CA.004.06.1.1
ATCATGAGGTGATCGGGACGCCATCGAGGCTCTCCGTCCCCAGCGTTGACCGGGGCAGTGGCTTCATCGATAGCTTGCTGGGAGGGATTTTGGTTTCAGGCCGACGGCGGACTGGCAGGGTTCATTGATCCCAGGAATGGCGGCCTGAGGGCAAGAGGCAAGGCGCAACGTCTGCGCCAACCTCTCGCCCTCGACTCGCGCCCCCTGGCGAATACAAGAGCGGCGGATCCTTCATTCAAATCGCGCCGCCACTTTTAGGTCTGATGGTCTAGTAGCGCGAACGGCAGCTGGCGCGCTGGCCGAAACCGCTCGGGCCACAAATCCAAGGCGAACGGCCAAGGAACGGGCCGCCATTGCCCAGACGGTAGGAGACCTTCACCGGCGCCGGCCTTCCGACCCGCTGCGGCCGCACGAAGGCCGCATAGGCCTCCTCCCTCGTACGCGTCACCATGGTCGTCTGTGTGAGCGGCTTGCGGTTGAACAGATGCAGCCGCTTCTTCTTGACGTCGTGCACCTTCTTGCCGAGCGTATGCACCACGGACTTTGTGCCGATCGAGCTGGTCTTGGTCGCGTCCTTGCTCTGGCAACCTGAGAGTATCGAGATCAATGCAACGGCGGCAAATGCACAAGCATATTTCGCGCCGATCCTTGCCCTTCTTTCCATACCTTTGTTCATCATTGTCCCCTACCACGAATATAATTCGTTGCAGCGCGGAGATCTATTTGCTTTTTTGGCTTCCGCGCCACGCGAGCAGCCTATCGCCGCTCACATCATGGATTGTATATTAGGGGAAACTTATTAAAGATCATGCAAACGACACGATGAACGCGGCCTTTCGGCAATCGATCGGATATAATTAAAGTTTGATCTTTGGGCTCGTGCCTGCAGCCGTCCAGAGTGCCGGCCCGCTACGCGGACGCCTCCAGCATTCAGCGCCGCGTTTCCCAACCTGGATCGAAGTAGAAATTGCGGCCACCGATGTTGCCCTGGCCGGCGCCGGAAACCACATAGGCGATGCGCACGATGCGCAGGCCACCGGCGCCCTGCTGCAGTCCGTAGACGCCTTCCATGCCGCGATCGTAGAAGCCCGCGGCGGGCACGATCAGCGCCAGCACGGCAAGCGACCCCTGAAAGGCGACTTTCGCCGCATTGGCGCGCAACGGAATCCTGTTTTCGATGACGTGCCTTACGACAATCACAACAACCAGCAGCCCGTAGAGGAAGGCGTTGAAGGCGGCGAACCAGTAGAAGCCGGTGGCATCGAAGGGGTGCTCAACGAGCAGGACAGGCAGTGCCGCGCCGATGGCCAGCGCCACATAGGGAGTGAGGGCGCGAGCCGGCAGAAGGTGCTTGGGGCCGCTGCCCTTGGGCGTGACGCGGAAATCGACGAATGATTTGGTCAGATAGTCGCGGATCGACGACAACGTGCCGGCCAGCACCCAAGGCCAACGCGCGAAGAAGAGGAACAGCGTGCCTTCCCAGCTGATCGTCTTGGCCGTCATCGGGCGCGAGAGGCCGAACGCCTTCAGCAGCATCACCAGGCCAACCAGCGCGACCGCGTTCGGCAGATAGTAGAACAAAAAGTCGAGATACATGACATTGGCGAAGTTGCGCCCGGTAGACAGCGCATAGACCGGCATGACGTACATCAGCAACGCAAAGACGGCGAACAGCGGATACCAGAGCTGGCAAAAGAGGAATTGGAATCTCAGCCGCGGCGACAGCTTTGGGAGATAGCTCGGCGAATATTCGAGCAGGATCGTCATCAGACTGCGCGACCACTGGAATTCCTGGGTGATGAGGTCGGCGAAGGTCTGCGGGCCATCGCCATGGGCGATGGCGTCGAGCGCATGCACGCCGTGCCATCCGGCCGCGTTGATCAACATGGAGGTGGAGTGATCTTCCGCCAGTTCAGGACCGAGACCGCCCGCCTGCTTCAGCGCCTTGGTCCGCACGGCATAATGCGAGCCGATGCAGAGCGGAGCTCCACCGCCCGTATGGCCGGACTGCAGCGGTCCGTGAAACATCCCTTCCGGAAACAGCCTGCCGCGCGCCGCCCAACTCTCGGCGGCGTTGTTGTCGCAGATGCTCGGCGCCGAGACATAGCCAACCGAGGGATCGGCGAAGGGAAACAGGATCTCCCTCAGATAGGTTGGCGTCGGTACATGGTCCGCATCCATCTGGGCGACGAAATCGTAACGCTCGTAGCCATAGTGGTCGTAGAAGAACGCCAAATTGCCTTCCTTGCAGCGCGTCCGGCGTGGCCATGTCGTGCGGTGATAGTCTTGCCTGCCGCGCCGCGTCGAAATCATCACGCCGTGAGCGTCGCACCAGCGAACTGTCTCTTCGGAGGGATCCTCGTCGGCCAGCCAGGTATCGTGCGGGTAATCCTGTGCCAGCATCGCTTCGAGCGTGCGCGCAACGACGGCAAACGGTTCGGAGGGGGCCTTGGTGACCACCATCGCGACCCGCGAACGCTTCGGGATCGTGTGAAGCTTGGACGGTTTTTTCGACGCATGCACGTTCAATAGAAAGTACAACGGCATGAGCGTGAGCCATACCAGGATGAGTGTTGCGAACGTGTATGGCCCGAGATGTTCGACATGCTCCGGCTTCAGCCACCAGATCCAGAAAAACCCAAGTGTGCAGAACCAGAAAGCCAGCGCCAGTCTCAGGATCCATTGCTGAAAGGCCGACAGCACGGGCACCAGAAAGGGTCCCTTCTGCGCAGTGACTGCCAGAGCCGCCTCAGATCGATGCGCCCGTCGGCTCTTATGGCCGACGACGCCATCATGCACGGAAGCACTCATACACTTACTCGCCCGCCACTTTGGGCTTCCGCCGACAAGGTGGCTGGAAGCTCCCAAAATCCCAGGATAGAATTAGCTAATGCTTTCTTAGCGTCAACTAAATTAATTGTTTGTTGAATATGATTCTTGAGATTTGGTTAACCTAATGCGTATCGGGGGAGGAATAGCCGCTACCGAGCAGTCAGTCTGGCGGCGAGCCGGCAAACTCTTCGGTGCTGGAAATTCACCGACGGGTCGAGGCAGTCGGAGGGGATCCGGCCAAAGCCGTTAACCATGTTGCGGTCGTCAAGGTTAAGCAACCGTTAATTGTGCTTGACTCTTGGCCCTGACCGGCTCTTAAATTAGCCAGGGATGATATATCGGGATTTTGACGCGAATTTGTGAGTATCGCGGCGAACTTTCTCTCGAACGCCCCCCTGTATAGGGGCTTGAGAGGTAATTTTGGGTGGCTCTGTGCCAGGTTCGCACATCCGCCAATGGGGTCGCTCCGAAATCCCGCAGATTCTGCCAAATAGAGCCGATCGGTTTTTGGGTAGTCGTGTCGATCAGGCATCGATGCGCACGGGCGAAGCCTTAACTTCCGAAAGTGGTTGGGGCCATGGGAGATCGACATGAAATACTCCACAGTAAAAGCACTCGCAATCGCGCTGGCATTGGGCGGAAGCGCCGCGTTCCCCACGGCAGGAGGCGCTGGCTCGGTAGCCGCGACGGACCCCTTCCAAACGAGCAGCGCCGCCTCGGCGTTCGGATCCTATGATCCCTACGGCGACTTCAGCGCCGACAAGAGTGCCAGCATCGAAGAGCTGTTCCTGCCTTGGGAAGACGTCGACCTGTCGACGCTGCCGCTTGCCGACGCCTATGCGCTGCAACGCGGACGTTCGCTGCTGATTACGGTTGAGCCGTGGACCTGGTCGAAGGACTGGCGCATCACCCCGCCCGAATTGCGCGACGGCATTTTGAGCGGCAAATATGACGCCAACATGCAGGCAATCTGCGGCCTGGTGGGACAGATGAAGAGCCCGGTGACCATTCGCTGGGCTCAGGAAATGGAAGACAAGAACGGCCGCTTCACTTGGGCCAACTGGGCTCCCAAGGACTGGATCTCCGCTTACAAGCGCGAGGTGGATATCTGCCGCAAGGCTGCCCCCGCCGCCAAGTATATGTGGTCGCCCAAGGGCGAAGAGGGTCTGGAAAAATACTACCCCGGCGACGACTATGTCGACGTCATCGGCCTGTCGGTGTTCGGTCTGCAGAAAAAGGACAATGACGAGGCCGGTCATGACCGTACCTTCGCTGAGCTGCTGAAGCCCGGCTATGACCGCGTTGCAGTGTTCAACAAGCCGATCGTCGTTGCGGAACTCGGCTATGTCGGAAAGCAGGACTATGTCTCGAAATGGCAGGAAGATTCCCGCAAATCCTACGCGGAGTTCCCGGCGCTGACTTCGGTCGTCTACTTCAACCAGAAGGAAGTGTGGCCGTGGCTGGGTGGCTATGGTCTGCCCGACTGGAGGGTGACCCAGCACGTCCTGCCGTAGACGCATCGTGCTGATCGATCTCGACGCGATCGGGATCGATTTCCAATCTCCTTGTTTGATCATGATCCATCTCGAACCAGCGGTTCGGGATGAGGGTTGAGGCGTGGCGTAAATCAGTCTGTGGAGAAGTTTCGTGAAACGGGTAGTGGGAAATTATCTCGGAGCGGCATTCGCCTGCTCCGTTCTTGTTCTTGCCTTTCAGGTTCCTGCGACGGCCAAGACGGCGACAAGGATCGCCGAGCAGGCGCAAAAAGCCACAGTCGTTCCTGACGAAGGCGTCTACCAGATTTATCAGAACCATTCGTGGCTGTGGGGCAAGAAGGGCGCCGGGTTCTTTGCCGTCAAGCAGAGGCAGTTCGATGCCTGGACTCACGACAAGGGCAAGTCGGGCTATGGCGACGGCATGTGGTTCATTCCCGGCGGCGGCAAGCTCTGCTACCGCGCGCAATGGCATGGCTCCTGGGGGGTGAAGGGCTCGATGACCTGCTTCGAGCATCGCCAAGTGGGCAAGGTTATCTACAAGCGTAAATCGCCTGATGGCGAATGGTACGTTTTCAAGAGCTCGCGTCGAAACCGGTCGGACGAGTCGATGAAATTGAAATACGGCGACTACGTCACAACGAAAATGAACCGGATCAAGGCCAAGCAGTAGATATTGTCGTGACACGCCACAGGTCAAGCATGTCGCCTGACGTTCAGGCGACCTGCCTTAAGCCTTGCGCTCCCAGCGGCGATCTGGCGTCTGTTGCCAGTAGGTGACGGCGTGGCCAGCGCTCTTCATCACCTTCCAGTGCCCTCGCGCCGCCTCGAGTTGGGCGGCATCGTGGCCATCGAACAGGAACACCGCGCGCTCGTAGCCGCCAAGGTCAGGCGGCACCGCACCGTCGACCAGGAACCTAATCTTGGCGTCGTTGGGATTGCCGTCGCCGGTGGTCAACAGAATCGGCTGTTCACCGGGATGAGCCTCACGATCGGTTGCGTGCGCCAGGAACGAATCGTCGCGGAAGGTCCACAGATGCTGGTCGAGCGCATCGCGGCGTTCCTCCGTGCCTGTCTGCACCACGGCGCGCCAGCCACGGTCGACGCTGCGTTCCAGGAGGCCTGGCAGCGCATCCTCCAGCGTCGATTCGGTCAGGTGGTAGAACAGGACGTCGGCCATCGCTTCAGCCTATAGTGATTGAACCCGTTCACTGCTCATAATTATCGCGCACCAGCCGGTCGAGCAGCCTGACGCCGAAACCGGAACCCCAGGACTGGTTGATCTCGTTCGACGGCGCCCCCATCGCCGTGCCGGCAATGTCGAGATGAGCCCATGGCGTATCCTTGACGAAGCGCTGCAGAAACTGCGCCGCAATGGTGGCGCCGCCAAAACGGCCGCCGATGTTCTTCATGTCGGCGTTCTTGGAATCGATGAGCTTGTCGTATTCGGCACCGAGCGGCATGCGCCACAGCCGTTCCTGCGTCGCCTGCCCCGCCGCCGACAACTTTTCGGCCAGCTCGTCATTGTTGGAAAACAGGCCGGCATAATGTTGGCCGAGCGCCACCATAATGGCGCCGGTCAGCGTCGCCAGATTGACCATGAATTTCGGCTGGAAGCGGTCGTTGCAGTACCACAACGCATCGGCCAGCACGAGGCGGCCCTCGGCATCGGTATTGAGCACCTCGATGGTCTGGCCCGACATCGAAGTGACGATATCACCGGGACGCTGGGCATGACCGTCGACGGCATTTTCGACCAGTCCGATGATACCGACGACATTGGCTTTCGCCTTGCGGGCCGCCAGCGCATGCATCAGGCCGGTGACGGCGGCGGCACCGCCCATGTCGCCCTTCATATCCTCCATGCCCGAGGCCGGCTTTATGGAATTGCCGCCGGTGTCGAAAGTGACGCCCTTGCCGACGAAGGCGATCGGGCTGTCCTTCGGCTTGCCGCCGTTCCACTGCATGATCGCCATGCGGGCGCCGCGCGGCGAGCCTTGCGCGACACCGAGCAGCGAGCCCATGCCGAGCTTCTTCATTTCCTTCTCAGCCAATATCTCGACCTTGACGCCTAGCGCCTCGAGTTCCTTGGCGCGGGCAGCGAACTCGACCGGCCCAAGCACGTTTGCCGGTTCGTTGACGAGGTCGCGCGCCAGCAGGACGCCGTCTATCACCGCCTCGGCATCGGCGAAGGCCTTCTTCGCAGCGGCCGGATCGGCGGTGTGGATGGTCACCTTGACCGACTTCTTCGGCTCTGCCTTGCTGTCGTCCTTGTCCTTCCTGGTCTTGTACTTATCGAAGGAATAGCTGCGCAGGAGAATGCCCGCGGCAAGGTTTGCCGCGTCCTTCGCACTCGGCGAAGCGCCGGCCACATTGAGGACCACCGCCACTTCGGTCGCCTTGCGCAGCGACGCGGCAACGGTGCCGCCAAGCTTCAGCCACGCATATTCGTCCAGTCCCGACACCTTGCCGGTGCCTATCGCCACCAGTCTGTCGAGCGACGCTCCCTGCGGCGCCAGAACTTCCACCGTACTGGCGAACTTGCCCATGAACTCAGCCACGGGAAAGGCCCGCTCCAATGTCTTGCCGGGATCGCCGGCCTTGGCGACGTCGCTCAGGCCGCCCTCATCCGCCGCGAACACGAAGACAGTGCCCTTCTTGTTTACCGCGCTCTGGGACCCGGAAAATTTGGCGAAGGCGATCGACGGTCTTTGATTCATCATGTCCTGCTTTCAGGGAATGCGCGACTTTTGGGGAAGCGGTTCGAAACGATGCGCGACATTTGGTCGTTTTCCGGCATTTGGCAAGACTTTGCCGAATTGGCATCCCATATGACCTATGGAATCGATGACGATTCGTCGCGGCACGGCCCCGCTTTTTGCCGCAACCTGTTGTTAACCATCGATGTTCGCCCTTTCTTATCTATTCCCGCCGACACTCCGCCCAGCCGGGGGGCGTAATGTGGGACAGAACCCGGATCGACCATCTGATGGAGCCAGTTGTGCAGGCGCTGCCGGACAGCTACCTTGTTCGGTGGCATGATGCCGTTCGAAAAAATCGAGAAAAGCCTTCATGAAGGTCGTTGAACGCTACATCATGCGCCGCGCTTTCGTGGTCTTCATGGCCGCTCTTGTGTGGACGCTGGCGATCGTGTGGACGACACAGGTGCTGGCAAAGATCGATCTGGTGACAGACAGCGGCCAGTCGGCGTTGACCTTCTTCGAAGTCGCCGCCCTCATCCTTCCGTCCATCATCCCGATCGTGGTGCCTTTTGCGCTGGTGGTGGCAGTCGCACAGACACTCAGTGTGATGAATTCGGATTCCGAACTCGCCGTCGTCAACGCCGCGGGGGCCTCGCGCTGGACGATCGTACGGCCGATCATGTTGCTGGCGCTCGCCGCCGCCGTTTTTTCCTTTGCCGTCGACAACGGCATCGACCCTTACGCACGGCAGAAGAACCGGGCACTGGTGGCCTCGTCGCGCGCGGATCTGTTGTCGCTGATCATCCAGGAAGGCACCTTCCGCAAGATTGACGACGGGCTGTTCCTGCAGATCGGTGAGCGCCTTCCCGACAATCGGCTGGGTGGCATTTTCGTCGCCGATTCGCGCGAGGAAGGCGTCAACCTCGTCTACTACGCCAAGACCGGCAGCATCGTCGAACGCGGCGGTGAAAAGGTGCTGATGATGAATGACGGCGTCATCCATCGCAAAACGCTGACCGGCGATCTCTCCGTCATCCGCTTTACCTCCTATGCCTTCGACATGTCGGCCTTCATGGCGGCGGCTTCGGCGGTGACGCTCCTGCCCAAGGACCAGACGACGCAGTACCTGCTCAACCCGGGCGCCAACGACAAGTACTATCAGCAGAACCCCTACGAATACCGGGCCGAGGTCAACCAACGGTTCTCGGAATGGACCTATTCCATGGTTTTCGCGCTGATCGCGCTTGCGGTCGCCGGGGATGCGCGCTCGCACCGCGAGGCGCGCGTCAATCCGCTGATCACGGCGATCACGATATCGCTGTTCGTGCGTTGGCTGGGCTTTTTTGCCGCCAGCAAGGCGGATGAGGTCCCGCAATATGCGTATATGGTCTATGGCGTGCCGATCGTGGCTTCCGCGGTGGCGATCTGGTTCATCGTCTCCAACCGAACACTGGAACTGCCGGTGACCTGGGCGGACTGGATGACAAACTTCGCCACGCGCATCGCTGACAGCTGGAATGCTTTCAAATTGCGTTTGTCCAGGCGCGGCGCATCAGGGCAAGGGGTCGGCTGATGGGCTGGACACTGGGCCGCTACTTCTTCTTCCGCTATGTGACGATCACCATCTGGTTCTTCATCGGCCTCCTGGCATTGGTGTTCCTGATCGACTTCACCGAGCTGTCCGGCCGCACCACCGGCCTGCCCGGCTTCACCTACGGCACGGCGGTAGCCATTTCAGGCCTCCGTATGCCGATGATCATGCTGCAGACGGTGCCGTTCGTCGGTCTCTTCTCGGCGATGGCGACGCTGGTGTCGCTGAACCGGCGCTACGAGTTGGTCATCGCGCGTTCCGCCGGTGTTTCCGCCTGGCAGTTCCTCTTGCCCTGCTGCATCGGAGCCTTGCTGTTCGGCGTCCTGTCGGTTGGTGTCATCAATCCGCTCGCCGCGCACGCATTCTCCTGGTCGGAGCAGATCGAAACCCAGCTGCGTTCCGGCAAATCGAATACGGTCTCGGCCGATGCCGCGCCCTGGATCCGGCAGAAAACCAGTTCGGGCGACACCATCATCGGTGCGCGGGCCATCCTGAACCAGGGCCTGGAAATGGCCGATGTCGTATTTTTCATTCTCGACCCGCAAGGCAACATCGTCGAGCGCAAGGACGCCGCCCGTGCCTTCCTGCGCGACGGCTATTGGGAATTGCAGGACGTCAAGACATTCCAGAACGGCACGATCCAGGCATCGGCAACCGATCGCGTACCGACCAATCTAAAGCCCGAATTCGTGCAAGAGCGGCTGGCGCGCCCCGAAACCATCCCCTTCTATGACCTGCCCGGAAAGGTCGAGGTTGCCCGCTCCTTCGGCCTCAAGGCAAATGCTTTTGCCATGCAGTTTGATTCGCTCGTGGCGTTGCCGTTCCTTCTCGTCGCCATGACGCTGATCGCGGCAACGGTTTCAATGCGATTTGCTAGGATGGGACAGTCGGCGACGATGATTCTGGGTGGCATCATCGCTGGCTTTCTGCTTTATGTCGTTTCGGTGCTGGTGAAGGCATTCGGCGTGGCGGGATTCGTGCCGACTGTCGTAGCCGCCTGGGTACCGGTCATGGTGGCTATGTTCTTCGGGGTGACTTTCCTGCTATACAAGGAAGACGGCTAGTGAGGGAGGCGTTTTTGCCCAGCAACAGGCAGGCCGGTTTGGCGCGCCTCTATGCGGCGACCGCCTTGGCGTGCGTGCTTGCCTACGCCGTTCCGGCACCGGCGCTTGCGCAGGACGTCGGCGACATGGCGACATCGGTTCCGGCCGGCTCGCAAATGCTGCTGGCGGCCGATACGCTGGTCTACAACAACGACAACCAGACCGTGACCGCCGTCGGCGGTGTGCAGATCGACTATGGTGGCAATCGCCTTGTCGCCCAGCGCGTCGAATACAACCGCAACACCAAGCGGATGGTCGCGAGCGGCAACGTCGAAGTTATCAACAGCGACGGCACCAAGATCAATTCGCAACATATCGACATCACCGATGACTTCGCCGACGGCTTCGTCAATGCGTTGCGGGTCGAAACCATCGACAAGGCCTATTTCGCCGCCGAAAGCGCAGAACGCATGGGCGGCGTGCTGACCACCTTCCACAATGGCGTCTACACCGCCTGCGAGCCGTGCGAGGATAAGCCGGACAAAGCGCCGACCTGGCGCGTCAAGGCCAAGAAGATCATCTGGAACGGCGAGAGGAAGACGGTTCGCTTCGAGAATGCGAATTTCGAGTTCTTCGGTTTTCCGCTTGCCTATCTGCCTGCATTCGAAATTGCCGACCCGACGGTGAAGCGCAAGAGCGGCTTCCTGATCCCGAGCATCATCTACAAGAGCGATCTCGGCGTCGGCGTGAAAGTCCCCTATTATCTCGCATTGGCGCCGACCTACGACCTGACCGTCACCGGCACCGGCTATACCAAGCAGGGCTTCCTCGGTGAGGCCGAGTGGCGTCAGCGCTTCGACAATGGCGAGTACAGCTTGAAGATCGCCGGGATACACCAGCAGAATCCCGACGCCTTCCTCGACACTACTGCCTTCCCATCCAGCTCTGGCCACAACGTCAATTCGGGCAGCGCCGGCGATCCCAACAAATTCCGCGGCATGATGGGTACCCAGGGGCAGTTCGCCATCAACTCACGCTGGAACTTCGGCTGGGACGTGCTGCTGCAGACCGACAAGAACTTCTCGAACACCTACGGCATCGACAAGTACAATAGCAGCGTCCACCAGTCGTCGGTCTACTTGACGGGTCTCAACGGCCGCAACTATTTCGACGTGCGCGCCATGCATTTCGATGTGCAGGAAGATACGCCTGACGACAATATCTCTGCGCGAAGCGGACAACAGCCCTGGGTGCTGCCGTCGCTCGATTACGCCTATATTCCTGATGCCTCGGTGGCCGGCGGCCAGCTGTCCCTCAATGTCAACGCGCGTGTCATCCGCCGCGACGATGTCGACGAGACCTTCGTCCAGCCCTACAATGCCCTCACTCCGACGCAGCGCGTCCGCGGCATCGAAGGCGAATCGGGCCGCCTCACCGCCGAGGCCGAGTGGAAGCGGAGTTTCGTCACAGATGGCGGACTGGTGCTAACGCCGTTGCTCGCGCTGCAGGGCGACGTGGACTACCTCAACGCATCGTCGGCTTCGCTAGACGCCATCGACCGAATGGCAACGCATTTGGGCGAGCAGGACGATATGCGCTCGTCATTTGCCCGTTACATGGCAACCGCGGGCCTCGAGATGCGTTGGCCGGTGCTGTTTTCCATGGCCAGCGGGTCCAGCCATGTCATCGAGCCAATGGCGCAGGTCTTCATGCGTCCGAACGAGCAATATGTCGGCGGCCTCTCAGTGCCCAACGAAGACGCCCAAAGCATGGTCTTCGACGCGACCACCTTGTTCGAGCGCGACAAGTTCTCCGGTTACGACCGCGTCGAAGGCGGTTCGCGCGCCAATGTCGGCCTCCGCTATTCCGGCTCGTACAACAATGGCTGGGGTACCAATGCCATTTTCGGCCAATCCTATCAGATCGGCGGCGAGAACTCCTTTGCCGCGCCGGATCTGGTCAATGTCGGCGCCAATTCCGGCCTCGACACGACCAAATCCGACTATGTCGGCCTGTTCGGCATCAACAGCCCCAACGGCTTCGCGGCCTCGGTCAGCGGCCGTTTCGACGAACAGAGTTTCGAGGTCCGCCGTGCCGAGGTGAAGGCCGCCTATTCCGGCCTGCCTGTGTCGCTGAGCGCCAAATACGCCTTCATCCAGGCCCAGCCGCTGTACGGTTTCACGGAAGACCGTCACGAAGTCACACTTGGTGCATCCACGCATCTGGCCGAAAACTGGCGCGTCTTCGGCACAGGAACCTACGACCTGCAGCAAAGCCTGCTGGTCAAGGACGGTGTCGGCTTCGCCTACAACGATTCCTGCTTCACTTATCTGATGACCTACTCGCAGTCGCGCGATCTGAACACCAGGGAGGTGTCGCAGACCATCGGCTTCAATCTGTCGTTCCGCACCCTCGGCGAATTCGGCTCGTCGACCAGTGCCATCGACACGATCCAGTAACAATCGGCGACATCGTTTCGCCGCATAGGGCTGGCACGGATTTCGCGCACCTGGAAAGATGAAATTGGGCGGGACCGGGATAGAATTGGGATACCAACGATGAGGAAATACCTCTTTTCAGCAGGTTTCGCGTTGCTCGTGGCGGCGACGTCCGTGTCGATCACTGCAATGACGCCGCCGGCTTTCGCCAGCGAGATCAAATACGTCGTCAACAACATTCCGGTCACCACCGGCGACATAGCCCATCGCGCCGCCTTCCTGAAGCTGCAGCGCAAGAAGGGCGATGCCGGCCAGGAAATGATCGACCAGACGCTGCGTATGGCCGAGGCCAAGCGGCTTGGCATCCGCATCAGCGACGCACAGGTCGAGGCGGCGTATCAGCGCTTTGCCTCGAGCAACAAGATGCAGCTCAGCCAGCTTGACGGCGTCATGGAGAAGTCAGGCGTCACCAAGAGCCACTTCAAGGAATTCATCCGCGCCCAGATGGCCTGGAACCAGGCTTTGAGCGCGCGCTACCGTTCCGGCGACGGCACCGGTGCCGTCAGCGAGCAGGATCTCGTGAGGAAGATGCTCGAAAAAGGCGGCGCCAAACCGAGCGCCACCGAATACATGCTGCAGCAGGTCATCTTCGTGGTTCCGGCGGCTGAACGCAGCGCGACGCTGGGCAAACGCAAGCGCGAGGCCGACGCCATGCGCACCCGCTTCAACGGCTGCAACACGACGCGCGAATTCGCCAAGGGCCTGATCGACGTCACCGTTCGGGATCTGGGCCGGGTGCTGGCGCCGCAGCTGCCGCCGGACTGGGCCGAGCAGATCAAGGCGACCAAAGTCGGCGGTGCCACTGCCACGCGCGAAACCGAACGCGGCGTCGAATTCATCGGCATCTGCT
>NZ_RZPQ01000880.1:0-2209 GCF_003999135.1 Mesorhizobium sp. M7A.F.Ca.CA.004.06.1.1
GGTCATGCGAATCGCGGATGCGCATGCGCCGCTGCTCGGGCGAATTGACGAGGAAAAGGCCGCCGAACGACCAGAACGCCTGACCGCCCAGCGACTGCTCCGGCTCCTGGTCGACAATGATGATTTTCTTGCCGGCCTCGGCAAGCTCGGCGGCGGCAACCAGCCCTGCAAGACCGGCGCCGACAATGATCACGTCCGCATCGTCAGCCATCTTTCCTCCCAGAATTAGCCGGCTACTTCAATGCAAGGGGTCAGACTGTCTCCCAGCCTTCTTTGCCGCCGGCGCGGAAGATGGCATCGATGACTTTCTGGTTGAGCACGGATTCCTCCAGCGTGAAGACGCGCTCCTTGCCGCCCTGTGCCGCACGCGCGAAGGTCTCGACCTCCAGCCGGTATTGCTGCGTGCCGGGAAAGCGGAACACTTGCGTCTCGGTGTGGTTCTGGTTGTGCAGTTCGACGCGGTGGTGGTCGTAGAGCCCGGCATTGAAGGGCGAGAACAGCTCGATGAAACCCTTCTCGCCGTGGAACACCATCACCTGGCGCGCCGCCATCTGCGTCGACAGATAGAACGACAGCTCGAAGTCGCCGAAATCGGCGCGGATCGAGGAGTAGATGTCGGTGCCGAATGTCTTGTCGCGCTCGATCGTCGCCTGCACGCGCAGCGGCTCCTTGCCGGTCGAAAAGCGCGTCGACACGGTCGGGTAGACGCCGATGTCGGGCAGCGCACCACCGCCGAGATCGAGCTGGTTGCGCATGTTGCTGGGGTCGACATTGTAGTAGGAGAAGGCACCCTGCACATGGCGCAGCCGGCCGATGGCGCCGCTGGCGATGAGGTCGCGTACCTTGATCCATTGCGGGTGGTAGATGACCATGAAGGCCTCGCAGACCAGCACCTTTTTCTGGTCGCGCAGCTTGATCAGCGGCAGGATGTCCTTGGCGTCGAGCGCCAGCGGCTTTTCGACCAGCACGTGCTTGCCGGCTTCGATGGCCTTGGCCGCCCATTCGACATGCTGCGAGGTCGGCAACGGGATGTAGACGCCATCGACCTCGTCGGAGGCAAGCAGTTCCTCATAGGAGCCGAAGGTATGGCGCGCGCCGAAGCGCTCGGCCAGCGCCTTGGCCTTCGACAGGTCACGGCTGGCGATCGCCGACAGCACGCCGTTCTCCGCCTCGACCATCGCCGGCAACAAATGCTCGCGGCCGATCTTGGCCGTCGACAACACACCCCATCGGAACATCAGGCTTCTCCATCACAATTACAGGCAACGAGGTTTGCCCGAAATCGCCGGAAAAGCCAATGACGAGGGTCAGCCCCTTTTGCCGGTCAGCGTCATGTCGAAGTCGACGATGTTGGAATAGATTGGCGTGCCGACATCCATGCCGTAGCGCGACCTCAGCACCTTGCCGGTGACATGGAATTTGATCGTCCCGGCCTTGAGACCGCCAAGCTCGGCCATGAACTTTTCCGGAAACGTCTTGCCGCGCGCCGTCAGCCGGCCGCTGACGAGGGCCGTGGTGTCGCTGGTTCGGGTCACGCTGGTAGAGCGGAACTGGATCTCCGGGTTGTTGGCGGCATCGAACACCGCGTCGGAGCGCAGGAAGGCATCGATACGGCTCTGGCCGGTGCCAACGCTTTCGGGAAAGATGGTGAAATTGACCTGCGAGTGCCCGACATCGCTGTTGTCGATGCGGATCGAGCCCTTGAAGCGGGCGAAGGCGCCATTCAGGCCGCCGCCGCCGACCTTGCCGATGGAGAAGCGGATGCTGGAGTTGGCCGGGCTGATCGAATAGCTGCCGGCGGCGTCACCAAGCGCGACGGCCGCTGAAACAGGCATGGCGAGGCAAGCGGCGACCGCCGCAAATCCGAGGATGCGCGTGTACATGGGGATGTTCCTTGTTGGAGGCAGCGCATTCCTGCGCCCTCACTCCATGAACGAATGAACCGCTCGCTCTATTCCGGATCTGACGAAGGCGTGATCATGCGCATGAGCACGCCATCCCTGAGCTGGA
The DNA here is from genome assembly GCF_003999135.1 of Mesorhizobium sp. M7A.F.Ca.CA.004.06.1.1. NCBI lineage: Bacteria > Pseudomonadati > Pseudomonadota > Alphaproteobacteria > Hyphomicrobiales > Phyllobacteriaceae > Mesorhizobium > Mesorhizobium sp. M7A.F.Ca.CA.004.06.1.1. The sequence continues at coordinate 2,011 of NZ_RZPQ01000880.1, forward strand.
AATGATGCCGCAGTGCCGCCGCAACGTGGAGAGCCACAAGCGCCATGCCGGCATAGGCAAGATACCAATGCGCCGCCGCCCAGAAGCTTTCGGCACCATCCGATTCGGCCAGCGGCAGGTTCGGCATGACGAACAGGTTGAACGGCAGGCTGGGTATCTCCAGCATCGAGACCGACACGAGCGCCCACCCGGACAAGGG
>NZ_RZPQ01000881.1:0-2208 GCF_003999135.1 Mesorhizobium sp. M7A.F.Ca.CA.004.06.1.1
GGTCGGTCGCCTCGCGGATCGACAGCACGCCGGGTGCGATCGCCACCGCCGAGGATCCCGCCAATGGCCTATCGCCAAGTTCGGCAGCGCGAAAGCGGCTCGCCGCATCGGCGAAGCGGGCAATCTCGGCCGGATCGTCGAAGCGATCGAAGGTTCGCCCCGGATCGCCGCGCAGCACGACGGTGTTCGCTGTGTCGAGCGCAAGCAGGCCGCCGGTGAAGCGGTGCGGGGTCCAGGATACCGTCATGGCGAAAATCTAACCTATAAATCGTATTTGACAAGTTAGATTCAGCGATGCACCCTCACTCTGGGCTGCGATGATCTTCGCAGCCTTTTGAGCCTGTCGTTGGCCAGGACCGCTTCGCACTTTTGGGCGGCATGCTTCGAGGTTTTGCATGCTCTATTTCTTCCAGCAGGTGTTGAACGGGCTGCATTCGGGCGCGCTTTATGCGCTGCTCGCCTTTGGCTATGTGCTGACCAACGGCATCCTGCACCGCACCAATCTCGCCTATGGCGCGTTGTTCGCCTTTTGCGGCCAGACGATGATCCTGACCGCCGCCTTCGGCTATCAGATGCTGTGGCTGACGCTGCTGGCGGCGGTGGCGCTCGGCGTCGTCGCTGCGTTCTTCTATGCCGCGCTGATCAGCCACGTGCTGTCGCGCAGTGTCTTCGAACCTTTGGCCGACCGCACACCCAATGCAATCGTGGTGACGACGCTCGGCATCCTGCTGCTGCTGTCCGAAGCGAGCCGCATCGCCGCCGACACGCACGATCTGTGGCTGCCGCCGATGCTGGCGCAGCCTATCGTTTTCGCGCAGGGCGCCACCTTCAGGGCAACGCTGACGCTCATCCAGCTCATCGACTGCGCCGTGGTGGTGGCGGCAATCGCGCTGGCCAGCTGGGCATTTGCCCGATCGAGCTTCGGACGGCGCTGGCGCGCCGTCTCCGACGACCCCAGGGCAGCCGCTATGTGCGGCGTCGACGTGCGCGCGGTGTTCCGGCACGCGGTCCTGTTCGGCGGCTTCTGCGCCGCGCTGGCCGGTGTGATGGCCGGGCTCTATTACGGCAATGTCAGCTTCGGCTCGGGCCTCGTCTACGGCCTGAAAATCCTGTTCGTGACGGCGGTCGGCGGATATCTCTCGCCGTCGCGCGCGGCACTCGGCGCGGCCGCCTTCGGCATGGCCGAATCGCTGTGGGCCGGCTATTTCCCGGTCGAATGGCGCGATGCGTGGATGTATCTGTTCCTGGTCACGACGCTGATCCTGATCGGCGCCGGCCGCGACACCGGCAAAATCGCCTGAAACGTCAGACTTTGGTTGCATGACGCCAGGGCAGATCGCCGGTATTGGGCACTGTCTGCCATGCGATGATATTTGCTCCCTCTATCCTTGTTGACCCGTCAGTCCACGCGCGGCATACCGTTGGACCACGCGGCGTGACGGACAAAAGGGGGAAGCCGGCACGCCTCCGGTACAAGGGAGGAATGCATGGCAGGGCTTCTTGCTCTATCCAGGACAATTGATCGCGCCAACGAATTCATCGGCAAGTGGATATCGTGGCTGATCCTGCTGGCGATCCTGGTGAGCGCCGCCAACGCCATTATCCGCAAGGTGTTCGACATATCCTCGAACGCCTGGCTCGAGCTGCAATGGTATCTGTTCGGCGCCGCCTTCATGCTGGCCGCCGCCTATACGCTGAAGCAGAACGAGCATATCCGCATCGACGTCGTCTACGGCCTGTTTTCACGCCGCGTGCAGCACTGGATCGACCTACTCGGGCATCTCTTCTTCCTGATGCCGTTCGTGACGTTGATGGTGATCTATTTCGTGCCCTATGTGTCGCTGTCGTTTCGCAGCGGCGAGATGTCCAACAATTCCGGCGGTCTGATCATCTGGCCGGCCAAGGCCATCCTGCTCGTCGGTTTTTTCCTGCTCGCGCTGCAGGGCATCTCCGAGATCATCAAGAAGATCGCCATCATGCGCGGCGACATGGACGATCCCAATCCGTTCATTTCCGTGCATGAGCAGGCCGAACTCGAAGCCAAGGCGCTGGCCGACGAGGTGCGCTCGTGATGGAGTTCATCGCGCAGAACATGGCGCCGATCATGTTCGCCTCGCTGATCATCTTCCTGCTGATCGGCTACCCCGTCGCTTTTTCCTTGGCCGCCAACGGCTTGATGTTCTTCTTCATCGGCGTGCTGCTGTCGCC
>NZ_RZPQ01000882.1:0-2207 GCF_003999135.1 Mesorhizobium sp. M7A.F.Ca.CA.004.06.1.1
CGCTGGGTCAAGATCGACATGACGCTGACCGCTCCGGGCTGCCCTGTCGCCGGCGAAATGCCCGGCTGGGTCGAAAATGCCGTCGGCGCCGTCGAAGGCGTGTCCGGCGTCGAGGTCAACATGACCTTCGACCCGCCGTGGTCGGCCGACCGCATGTCGGAAGAGGCGCAGGTCGCGGTGGGTTGGTACTAGCGTTGGGCCTGGCATACTTGCGCCAGGGGTAAAACTTCACCATTTTAGGTGAGGAATCATTCGGCAGGCCTTGAACCTGCATGGAATGGAAGGAAAAAGAATGGGACGCTTTGCCGTCATCACGATGACCGAAAAGGCCGCCGACCGGGTGCGCGAGAGTGTCGCCACGCGTGACAATGCGCACGGCATCCGCCTCGGCATCAAGAAGGGCGGCTGCGCGGGCATGGAATATACGGTCGATCTGGTGACCGAGCCCAATACCAAGGACGACCATATCGAGCGCGACGGCGCGCATGTCTATGTGGCGCCCGAGGCAGCGCTATTCCTGTTCGGCACCGAGATGGATTTCGAGCAGACGACGCTGCGCACCGGCTTCACCTTCCACAATCCGAACCAGAGTTCGGCCTGCGGCTGCGGCGAATCCGTCGAACTGAAGCCGGCCGACCTGAAGGCGCTGGCAGAGGCACGCGCCTCCGCCTGACCCTCCTTCGCCCGTTTACGGGGCTAATCCACCCACATGCCCGTGCGCTTGTGCCAGTCGGCGATCGATTCCTCGGGATAGACGTCGAAGACCTTGTCATGCTTGCCAACCACCGGCTCCACCCAGTTCGCCTTGTATTTCAGCATGAGGTGCACCTTGCTTGGCGGAATGGGTAAATCGCTGTCGATCGCCGAAGCGAAGGGATGCACCAGCTCCGGCCATGTCGGGTCGTAGAGCCAAAGGGCTGATCCACATTTCTTGCAGAAATTGCGCTCGCCGGTCGAGATTTCGCAATGCGGATGCTCGTCGTCCTCGATCTCCGCCCGAAAGACGCCGAGGCTGCGCTTGCCCCTGATGTTCAGTGTTTCGTTGTCGGCACCGAGATTGATGGCAAACCCGCCGCCGCCCTGCTGCTTGCGGCAGATCGAGCAGTAGCACAGCATGAATGGCGCCGGCGTGTGGCTCTCCACCTCGAAACGGACGGCATTGCAGCGGCAGGAGCCTTTGAGCAGCACGGGCATAGCGGGAACTCCGATCGACCTCACACAACCTGTCAGCATGATTTTGGTTGCGGCGATGACAAGGCCAAACGCCGGTGACATGATCGCGGCATGGACAATGAACGCATCGCCGAACTGTTCGAAGGCCTCGGCCCGGTCAGCATCCGAAAACTGTTCGGCGGCAAGGGCATCTATTTCGACGGTGTCATCGTCGCCATCGTGCTGCGTGGCGAATTGCTGTTGAAGGCCGACGAGCAAAGCGTGCCCGAGTTCGAGGCCGCCGGCTGCACGCAATGGACCTATACCGGCTCGCGCCACGGCAAGCTGGTCGCCATGCCCTACTGGAGCGTTCCAGACAGCGCTTTCGATGATCCCGACGAGATGACGATCTGGGCACGCCGGGCCTATGAGGCGGGGCGACGGGCGGGGAAGTAGATTCCCGCAAGCGCGAGGCCACCCCCTCATCCGTCCGCTTCGCGGCCACCTTCTCCCCGAGGGGAGAAGAGGTCGACGTCGGCGCTGCAAGCTCCTCTCCCCTCGGGGAGAGGTCGGATTGCCCCGAACTGTTCTTTGCAATTCGGTCTTGGGAATCCGGGTGAGGGGGAACCTTCGCTGCGTGACCCTAAAGCGCCTTCGCAATCCTCGCCGCCAGCCGCGCATTATTCTCGACCAGCGCGATGTTCGTCTTCAGGCTCCTGCCGCCAGTCAGTTCGAGAATCTTTCCCAGCAGGAACGGCGTCACCGCCTTGCCGGTCACGTTGAGCGCCTCGGCGGCCTTCTGCGCGGCCTCGATATAGCCGGCCATCTCCTCAGCCGGGATTTCGTGGTTTTCCGGCACCGGATTGGCAATCAGCATGCCACCGGCGAGCCCCAGCGCTGCCCTCGTCTGGTAGAAATGCGCGATCTCTTCCGGCTCGTGCAAGGTCAGCGGCGCGCGGAACGGCGAATGCCTGGACCAGAAGGCCGGCATCGTCTCGCAGCCAAGGCCGACCACCGGCACGCCGCGCGCCGCTGACCTTGCACGAGCCGGAAGA
>NZ_RZPQ01000883.1:0-2203 GCF_003999135.1 Mesorhizobium sp. M7A.F.Ca.CA.004.06.1.1
AACTGATCCAGCGTCACCATCTCGAGCGCGGTCTGTTCAGGGGCGGGTCGCTTCAACATGACCCAGTGAATCAAAAACCCCCAGCAAATGCCAGGGGTTTGTCAGCAGTCTGAACGGCGCCACTTGGCGCCGTTTTTGTTCATGGAAGCCGCTGTTTTCGAGCGCTTGTGGATTTCGCTCAGTTCTTGGCCTTGTCGACCAGCTTGTTCTTGGAAATCCAGGGCATCATCGCGCGCAGCTTGGCGCCGACTTCCTCGATCTGGTGGCTGTCATTGTTGCGGCGGATGCCCTTGAAGCGGGACATGCCGGCGCGGTATTCCTGCATCCATTCCGAGGTGAATTTTCCCGTCTGGATGTCCTTCAGCACGCGCTTCATCTCGGCCTTGGTCTCGGCGGTGATGATGCGCGGACCCGAGACATATTCGCCCCATTCGGCGGTGTTCGAGATCGAGTAGTTCATGTTGGCGATGCCGCCTTCATAGATCAGGTCGACGATCAGCTTGACCTCGTGCAGGCACTCGAAATAGGCCATCTCAGGCGCGTAGCCGGCTTCCACCAGCGTCTCGAAACCGGCCCGGATCAGTTCGACCAGACCGCCGCACAGCACGACCTGCTCGCCGAACAGATCGGTCTCGCATTCCTCGCGGAAATTGGTCTCGATGATGCCCGAGCGGCCGCCGCCGACGCCGCAGGCGTAGGACAGCGCCAGGTCGAGCGCATTGCCCGAGGCATCCTGGTTGACGGCGACCAGGCACGGCACGCCGCCGCCCTTCTGGTATTCGCCGCGCACCGTGTGGCCGGGACCCTTCGGCGCGATCATGACGACGTCGACAGTCGACTTCGGTTCGATCAGGCCGAAATGCACGTTGAGGCCGTGCGCGAAGGCGATCGCCGCACCGTCGCGGATGTTCGGCGCGATCTCGTTTTTGTAGATGTCGGCCTGCAGTTCGTCCGGCGTTGCCATCATCATCAGGTCGGCCCATTTGGCGGCGTCCGCCACGCTCATCACCTTGAGCCCATCGGCCTCGACCTTCTTGGCGGTCGCCGAGCCGGCCTTGAGACCGATGGCGATTTCCTTGGCGCCGGAATCCTTGAGGTTGAGCGCATGCGCCCTGCCCTGGCTGCCGTAGCCGATGATGGCGACCTTCTTGCCCTTGATCAGATTGAGATCGGCATCACGATCGTAATAGACGCGCATTTTGTCTTCCTTCCCGTTTTATGAATCAGAGGCCCTGCGGCCCGGTTTTTGCTCCGAAAAGAGCGAGAAACTGCTGCGTCGCGCGCGCGGCATCGCCGCCGATCGCCGCCTCAGTCAATTTCAGCCGGTCGCCAAGCAGCAGACGGATCTGCACGTCGCGGGCGACCAGCCCGAAAAAGGTGCGGAACGCCGTCTCGGCATCCGCGAAATCCAAAAGTCCGGTCCGTCGGCCGGCCTCAAGCACCGGCTTCAACCGTTTGGCCAATGCGAAGCGGCCGTTCTCAAGCACCACGGCGCCGAGATTGTCCTTGCCCGAACCGGCATGGCTGACCGCCACCCGGTTGAGCGCGATCGAGGTGTCACTGGAGATCACCTTGAGCCAGTCCGAGGCGAAGCGTTCGAGACTTGCGGTCAGGGAGGCAAGATCGAGCCCCTTGCCGTCAACCGGCGCCACCCGCACTTTCGAGGCCTGCCACTGCACCGTCGCCGTCAGCAGCCCGTCACGGTCGCCGAACCATTTGTAGAGCGTTTCCTTGGAGCAGCTGGCGCGGCGCGCCACGGCGGTCATGGTCAGATGATCGCCCTCCTCGACCAGCAGCCGCAACGCCGCGTCGAGCACGGCCTTCTGCCGTTCTGTCAGCGCTTCGCTGGTGTCGATGTCGGGCACGCTGTGCAACACGCTCTTCTCTCGAAAGGTCGGGCCACCGGTCATTCCGGTATGCCGTACCGTACGTTACGGTTCGGCATATTGCGCAATCCGAGGCCGCGCGCAAGAGGGCGGGCGCAAAATATCTGCAAGTGATGCGTTGCCGCGCGACAAGCCTCGCTAATCGGAGGCTGGCGGATGGCGCAATCGTCCAAGCAGTGCGGAGACCCTGGTCAATTCATCCGCCGACAGTTTGGCGCCAACCAGTTCGGTGATCGACCGTCCGTAGACAGCCCACATCTGGCGGCGTGTCTCGCGGCCCTTGGCGGTGATGCGGATGGTCTGGCCACGACCATCAT
>NZ_RZPQ01000884.1:0-2194 GCF_003999135.1 Mesorhizobium sp. M7A.F.Ca.CA.004.06.1.1
GCGCGGGCGCGCCGAGTTCGGCAAGCCTGTCATAGCCGAGCGTTTCGATCGCGGCGATGCCTTCGAACATCGCTTTCAGATAATCGGCGTCGTCCGCCGGCCGGGGCGCAAGGCGAGGCGGCAGCGCCGGATCGGCGATCGGAAATCGTTCGCCCGTGGCGGGAAGCGGATAGTAATCGAGGCCGGTGTCGGTCTCCGGGTCGATTGTCGCGCTGAGTTCGATGATACAGGCGAGCGGAAAATGCTGAGCCAGCACCTTGCCGCCGGAATTCGACGCACCGCCCGCCAGCCAGGCGTTGCCGAGCCGGTGGCTGTAGATGCCGAAGCGCGGCGCCGCAATCGGCCGGTCGGACAGGATCTTGATGGTCAGCGAGGATCCCAGCGCAGTGACGCCGTCGCCGATCGCGGCGGCACCGGTCGCCAGGAACGAGGCGCAACCATCCGTGGTTCCGGCGACGACGGCCACATCGCGCGGTAAGCCGAACAGTTCCCCGGCTTCCGCGGTGAGGGCGCCCGTGACCTCGCCCGGTTCGACCACGCGCGGCAGCAACTCCATGCGCATTCCGGTCGCCGCGATCCATTCCGGCCAGCGGCGGGCCTCGACATCATAGCCTGTCTTCAGGGCATTGTTCTCGTCGCTGATGTCGAAGCGGCCGGAGAAGTTTCCGGCAATCCAGTCGGCCTGATGCAGCACCGCCGCAATGCCCGGCAGATGCTGGAAGCGCAGGGCCTTGGCGAGGCCGGATGTCGCTCCGTGCGCTGCACTTGCAGCCGGCGCGGTGCGGGCGATCACGGCCAGGACGTCGTCGTCATCGACCTTGTCGTTGTACATCAGCGGTTCGGCCAGCGGCCGCCCGGCGGCGTCGACCGGCAGCAGCGTGCCGGAGGTGCCGTCAACGGCGATGGCGCGGACCGCCGTGCGGTCGATGCCGGAAAGCAGCTCCGTCAGCACCGTCTTGACCGCTTGCCACCACGCCGTGGGAGCTCGCCCCTCGCTGCCAAACCTGTCGAGTGGGACGGCCGCGTGCCCGGCTATGGAAAAATCCGGGCGCATGGCGACGGCGCGCGCACCCGATGTGCCGATGTCGATGCCGATGGCAAGTGGCATCATGCCCATGCTAGCCGCCAGCCGCGTTTAGCTTCTGGCGATATTGCTCGGCGTCCCAGTTGACCAGTTCGTCATTCTCGGAAGCGGTGAGATAGTTCAGCCGCGCGGCGACATCGATGCGCGCCGTCACGTCGGCGAGGCAGCGTTGCATGGCATCGGCGCCGGCACTGGCGTCGCCGCGCATCAGCACGCCTGCGCCGGGAAACAGGATCGCCGCAGGCGACGTGCCCAGTCGTGCAATGACATCGGCCACCGCCTCGCCTGGTTTCGCCACGACGGAGCCCTGGCCGAGGAAGATGACGTGGTCCGGATAGAGGCTGCCGGCCTGCGCCATGCGGCGGCTCTCAGGGTCGAGCGCAACCGCATGCGCTTCGACAGCGGCCGGTAATCTGTAGCCGCTGCCGCCGGCAAGCGCCGCCAAGGCGTCGAGGTCTGGTGCGGCGGTCGCGCGCGCCGGCCGGGCCAGCAATGACCTGATACGGCGCAGCAGAAGCTCCGCCCCGGCGACGGTTTCGGCGGCGACGACCAGGCCGTGATTGCCAAGGATCAGCACGTCGACACCAGGCCGCAGTTTCTCGGCGATGCCGCGTGCAAGCGGCAGGCCGGGCCGGAAATAGGGCACATAGGCCCATTCGATGCCATCGAGCCGCCTGGCGACCTCGGCCTCGCCATCGGCCTGCACGGCAAGCGAGATGGTGTCGACGCAATGGACATGCAGAACAACGCGCTGCGGCATCAGGGCGTGCACCGTGGTCTCGATCGACGGCCGCAGGCCGCGCGGGTTGAGCGCTGCAATGGTGAAACCCTGCGGCTGGTCGGCGGCGCGATCGCGCTGCTCGACGGCTCTCAGCAGCGGCGCCATCGCCACCGGCACCATGATGTCATCGACGAGCGCGTCCTTCAGCCAGGTGCCGGAGGCCTTGATCCACAGCGTGTCGCCGGCTTTCAGCGAGGTGTTGCCGCCTGCCGCCTGGGTCAGATGCGGGCTCCGCCCGATGCTGGCCGAAAGCGCCCGCAAGGCCGCCAGTTCCTGCGCATCAGCTTGGGTCGCCATGGCGCTTTTCCTCCAACGGCTCGGCCGTGTCC
>NZ_RZPQ01000885.1:0-2193 GCF_003999135.1 Mesorhizobium sp. M7A.F.Ca.CA.004.06.1.1
ATGACATGTTATGTCCTCCTTACCAGCTCGACTTGACCAGGCCCGGGATCTGGCCGTTATTGCCGAGATCACGAAGCGCGATGCGCGATACTTTGAGCTTGCGATAGTAGGCGCGCGGACGGCCGGTGACTTCGCAGCGGTTGCGGATGCGGATCTTGGCCGAGTTGCGCGGCATGGCGGCAAGCTTGAGCTGAGCGCGGAAACGCTCTTCCATCGGCTTGGACTGATCCATGATTATCGCCTTCAGGGCAGCGCGCTTGGGACCGTACTGGTCGGCAAGCTTGCGGCGCCTGTTGTTCTTCTCGACTGAGCTGGTCTTTGCCATTTCAGATTTTTCCTTTTCTCGCTGCCGTTACTGGCGGAAGGGGAAGTTGAAAGCCTTGAGCAATGCCCTGGCTTCGTCATCCGTCTTCGCAGTCGTACAAACGATGACGTCCATGCCCCAGATCTGATCAACCTTGTCGTAGTTGATCTCCGGGAACACGATGTGTTCCTTGATGCCCATGGCGTAGTTGCCACGGCCATCGAAGCTCTTCGGATTGAGCCCGCGGAAGTCGCGGACGCGTGGCAGTGCGATGTTCACGAGACGGTCGAGGAACTCGTACATACGTTCCTTGCGCAGCGTGACCTTAGCGCCGATCGGCATCTTCTCGCGGACCTTGAAGCCGGCGATCGAGTTGCGGGCGCGGGTGACGACGGCCTTCTGGCCGGCGATCATCGCCAGGTCTTCGGCCGCGATCGAAGGCTTCTTCGAATCGGCGGTCGCTTCGCCAACGCCCATGTTCAGCACGATCTTGTCGATGCGCGGAACCTGCATCTCGTTGTCGTAGCCGAACTGTTCCTGCAACGCCTTGCGGATGGTCTCGTTGTAGACCTGCTTGAGGCGCGGCGTGTTGTTCGCGGTCGCCTGCTTGGATTGAGCCTTAGCCATTGATGACTTCTCCCGAGCGCTTGGCGACGCGCACCTTCTTGCCGTCCTTCTGGAAGATGAAACCGACGCGGGTCGGCTTGCCATCCTTGGGGTCGGCCAGCGCGATGTTCGACAGCTGGATCGGCGCTTCCTTGGTGATGATCCCGCCCTCTTGGGACTGGGACTGCTTCTGGTGACGACGGATCATGTTGACGCCGCGCACCAGCGCGGTGTCTTCCTTCGGCTGCACCGAGAGGACTTCGCCCGAACGGCCCTTGTCCTTGCCGGCCAGCACGACGACCTTGTCGCCTTTTCTAATCTTTTGCATTGGTCCGGCTCCTTACAGCACTTCAGGCGCGAGCGAGATGATCTTCATGTGGTTCTTGGCGCGGAGTTCGCGCGGAACCGGTCCGAAGATACGCGTGCCGATCGGCTCTTTCTTGTTGTCGACGAGAACGGCCGCGTTCTTGTCGAAACGGATCACGCTGCCGTCCGGGCGGCGGATGTCCTTGGCCGTGCGAACCACGACCGCCTTCATCACATCGCCCTTCTTTACGCGGCCGCGCGGAATGGCTTCCTTGATCGACACCACGATGATGTCGCCCACGGAAGCGTATTTCCGCTTCGAGCCGCCCAGCACCTTGATGCACATGACACGACGGGCGCCGGAATTATCCGCGACGTCGAGGTTTGTTTGCATCTGAATCATGACTGGCCGCCTTCTTCTCTTCTAACGGGATGGGCTCAAAGCCCCTCCCCGGTCTGTCCAAAATTCGTTGTTTACGCCCGAGGTCAGGCTTGGTCCGAAGACACGACGATCCAGCGCTTGTCCTTGGAAATCGGCTTCGATTCCTGGATGAACACCTGATCGCCGACCTTGTGGGCGTTGTTTTCGTCGTGCGCCTTGTACTTCTTGGTCATGCGCACGGTCTTCTTCATCACGGGATGCGTGAAGCGCCGTTCGACCTTGACGACAACCGTCTTCTCGTTCTTGTCGCTGACGACGGTGCCCTGCAGAATGCGCTTTGGCATGGTTTTCGTCCTTAAGCCTTCTTAGCCGCGGACTTTTCCGCAGCGATGGTCTTGATACGCGCAATATCCTTACGGACCTGTCTCACGCGCGCGGTCTTCTCGAGCTGGCCGGTGGCCTTCTGGAAGCGCAGGTTGAACTGCTCCTTCTTCAGGCTGGCCAGGTCGTCGGTCAGCTGGTCCTGGGTCTTGGTCCGGATGTCTTCGGCTTTCATGATCAGCCCGTCCTTATTCTGCGATGCGCTGCACGAAGC
>NZ_RZPQ01000886.1:0-2192 GCF_003999135.1 Mesorhizobium sp. M7A.F.Ca.CA.004.06.1.1
GGTGGGAGCTGTGCGACCCCATGCAGACGCCACTGCCGACGCGCGCCGACGGCGAATGGTGGGCGGCGATGGAAGAGGTCTTCCATCTCGACTGACCGTGTCCCGGCCGGGCGGCGATCCGTTGTTTCATCCAGCCGTTTGCCGCCCTCAAACTGCGCCGCAAGGCGCTCTCATCGCACGCCACTCACCTGACCGATCCGCCGCAACGCCCTGCAGTCCAGGCCTTTCGCAACCGCACCTTGACCACTGACATTCTATTATATTAGTATTCCAAATCACTTTTGCCTCTCGACGCTCCTTGTCGGGGAGAGCCTTTTCAGAGTTTGGGTCATGGCACGGTTCATCAAGCTGTCGGATACAGACAACATTCTTCTGGCGGTCGATCCGTTGAAGATCGGCGACAAAGCCGGGGACGTGGCAGCGAAGGCGCGCATACCGCGCGGGCATAAGATGGCCCTGCGCGACATCGGCTCGGACGACCCGATCGTGAAATACGGCCAGACCATTGGCTTTGCGCGGGAACCCATCGTCGCCGGCGACTGGGTTCACGAGCACAATGTGTATCTGCGCAATTTCGAACGCGACTACGTCTTCGGCACCAATACCAGGCAAACCGAGATCGTTGCCGAGGCCGAGCGGGCCACCTTCATGGGTTACCGTCGGCCGAGCGGCAAGGTCGGCACGCGCAACTTCATCGCCGTCCTGACGTCAGTGAATTGCTCTGCCAGCGTCGCCCGGTTCATCACCGACGAGGTCAACCGGTCTGGCATCCTGCGCGACTATCCCAATATCGACGGCATCATCGCACTCGTCCACGGCACTGGCTGCGGCATCGACACCAAGGGTCCCGCTTACGACCTGCTGAAGCGCACGCAATGGGGCTTTGCCACGAACCCCAATGTCGGCGGCGTGCTGATGGTCGGGCTCGGCTGCGAAGCGTTCCAGATTCCGCGCTGGATGCAGTCGTACAACATCGAGGAGAGCACGATTTTCCGCACGATGACGATCCAGGAAACCGGCGGCACGCGAAAGACAGTCGAGGCCGGCGTTAAGGCGATCGTCGACATGCTGCCTACGGTGAACGCCGCCGAAAGGACGCCGCAACCAGCCTCCGAACTGGTGCTAGCACTGCAATGCGGCGGATCGGACGGTTACTCCGGCATCAGCGCCAATCCGGCACTGGGTGCTGCGGTGGACCTGCTTGTCGGGCAAGGCGGCACGGCCGTGCTCTCGGAGACGCCCGAAATCTATGGCGCCGAACATCTTCTCGCCTTGCGCGCCGAGAGCCGCGCGGTGGGTGAAAAGCTGATCGAGCGCATCCGCTGGTGGGAGGATTATACCGCCAGGCACGACATGGAGATGAACAACAACCCTTCGCCCGGCAACAAGCTGGGTGGGCTGACGACCATCCTGGAGAAATCGCTCGGCGCCTCCGCCAAGGGCGGCACCACCAATCTGCGCGCAGTGCTGGAATATGCCGAGCCGATCAACGAGCGCGGCCTCGTCTTCATGGATACGCCTGGCTACGATCCGGTCTCGGCCACCGGGCAGGTCGCCGGCGGCGCCAACATATTGTGCTTCACCACCGGCCGCGGTTCGGCCTTCGGCTGCAAGCCGACGCCCTCGATCAAGCTTGCCTCCAACACCTTTATCTTCGAGCAGATGCGCGAGGACATGGACATCAATTGCGGAGACATACTGGACGGCGTCTCGCTGGCCGAGAAGGGCGAGGAAATCTTCGCCGAGATCCTGCGCGTCGCATCCGGCGGGCGCACCAGGTCGGAAGCGCTCGGCTATGGCGACAACGAGTTCGTGCCATGGAGCCTTGGCGCAACCATGTAGCGATATCGCCCGCCTGCGCAGGCCGGCCTTTATCCCGGAAGTAGCTCAAACGGAAAGAACCGCTCGACATGAACAGGATCGATCTTGACGGCCAGCACGCTGTGGTCACCGGCGGCGCCCAGGGCCTCGGCTTTGCGATGGCCAGACGTTTCGTCGCCTCCGGCGCGACGGTAACCTTGTGGGACCTCGATGAGGCCCGCCTCGAAACCGCCAAGAAGGAGCTCGGCAGCGCCGCCACGACGGAGACCGTGGACGTCGCCGATTGGGCGTCGGTGGACGCGGCGCGCGCCAGGACCGAAGAGCTGGCCGGCAAGATTTCCATTCTGGTCAATTCCGCCGGAATTGCCGGC
>NZ_RZPQ01000887.1:0-2187 GCF_003999135.1 Mesorhizobium sp. M7A.F.Ca.CA.004.06.1.1
TCGCACCAGCGCCGTCGGCGCCATAGCTCGACGTGAAGGCACCGGCGAAGCTCTGCGTGTCGTTGGTCGCGAGGACCGTCTCGTCGACCGTCAGCGAGTTGCTGGCGCCAGGCGCAGAGATCGTCGGGCCGTCATCGAGGAAGGTCAGGTTCTGGCCGATGTTGAGCGTCGCAGCCGAGCTGTCGCCGTCCTTGTCGGTGATCGTTGCCGTCAGCGTCACCAGATTGTCGGCATTCAGGCTGACCGGCTCGTTCGGGTTGGCCGTCGGATGGACGACCGCACGCTGCTGGTCGAGCGTCACATTGCCCGACGCATCGGTGGTGACCGTGAACACGATCGCGCCGCCAATACCCGCACGGCCAACCACCTGGCCGGCTTCGAGGCTCAGCACCACGGCCTGGCCGCTCGCCGTGTCGACCAGACCGGTCGCTCCGGCATTGAAGCCAAGCGCATAGGTGATCGCACCAGCGCCGTCGGCGCCATAGCTCGACGTGAAGGCACCGGCGAAGCTCTGCGTGTCGTTGGTCGCGAGAACCGTCTCGTCGACCGTCAGCGAGTTGCTGGCGCCAGGCGCAGAGATCGTCGGCACATCGTCAATGATGTCAACAGAGATGGTCGAGGTCGAGCTGTTGCCGAAGCTGTCGGTCACCGTGTAGGTGAACATGTCTTTGCCGGGCTCCGTCGCGGCGCCGTTGTCGGTAGCAGGCGCCGTCGTGAAGGGCGTGGTTAGCGTGTAGGTATAGTGGCCGTCCTGATCGATCTGCAGCACGCCGTAGGTGCCCTGCACAGTCACCGGGCTGCCGCCGACAGCCGATGACGTGGCCCCGGCGATGTTGGTTACATGCGGGCTGTCCGGATCGCCGAGCGTCAGCGTTCCCGTAACAGTCTCGGCCGTGCTGGACGGGTTCGTGCCCGTCACCGTCCCATGGTCGATGTCGTCACCTGTCGTGCTGGTGTCCAGCGCTGCCTCGTCAACCGTCAGCGTTACCGCAACCGGCTGCGGCGTGCCGCTCGACACGGTGATTGTCAGTGTCGAGGGCGAGGTGTCACCGTCGCCGTCAGTGATGGTGTAGTTGAAGATGTCGACGCCCGACGCGTTCGGGTTGGCGTGATAGCTGTAGCCGCCATTGGCATCGACCGTCAGCACGCCATAGGTGCCTGTCACCGTGCTGCCCGCAACATTCGTCCAGGCAATCGAGGCGATGCCGTCGGCGCCGGCCGTATCGTTGGTCTCGACATTACCCACAACTGTCTGGCCAGACTGCGCCACATCGATATCGGAACTCGCCGTCGGCACGTCGTCGGACACCGTCACATTGACCGTGCCGGTCGCCTGGTCGCCGTCGCTATCGGTGGCAACCACGCCGACTTGGCCCAGATTGACCAAGTCGTCGAGATTGATGCCGGGATGGGCATCGTAGTTGTTGTTCAGCGTCGCCGTCACCGTCGCCACATTGTTGGCAACCGACAGATCGAGCGTCACCACGGTCACGGCGCCGTCCTTGCCGACGACCTGGGTGTCCGACACCCGGGTCCAGGTCAGGTTGGCGCTGTTCAGCCCGCTCAAATCGGTGCCGAAGGCGATCGAGGCGATCGCATCCGAGCCCGGCGTGAAGGTGATCGAGTTCAAGGCGGAGTCCGGACCGGCCGGCGTCGAGCCGTCGCTCAGGTTCTGGTCGTCAAGCGCCAGCGTGATCGGAGCCCCAGCAACCGGGCCTGCGCCGTCGGTGATCGTGAAGGCGATGTTGGCCGTCGACGTGTCGAGGTCGCCGTCCGTCACCGTATAGGTGGCGTTGACCGCAACCGGACCCGAGCTGTTGTCGACCGAGGCATCCGGCGTGAACGCGTAGGACCCGTCCGCCTTCACCTGGATGCTGCCGGCGCCGATGTCGATCGACTGCGAGTAGCCCGTGCCGGGATCGAAGGCCAGCAGCGTGCCGTTGACATGCGTCACCGTCGCGCCGTCGGCACCAGCGACGAAGTCCAGTGTTCCCGTCACCGCCGGAGCACCTTCCGCAACCGCCTGCGAGGCTTCGTTCGATGCCGTCGGCACGTCGTCGGACACCGTCACATTGACCGTGCCGGTCGCCTGGTCGCCGTCGCTATCGGTGGCAACCACGCCGACTTGGCCCAGATTGACCAGATCGTCGAGATTGATGCCGGGATGGGCATCGTAGTTGTTGTTCA
>NZ_RZPQ01000888.1:0-2182 GCF_003999135.1 Mesorhizobium sp. M7A.F.Ca.CA.004.06.1.1
GTCGTCGGACCTGTTGCATCTGTTCCGGCCGGAATTGCTCGTCGTCAACGAGAACTTCCGCCTGGCCGGCTCCGATCTCGCCCGCTCCGTGCTCGGCTGGATCGGCGGCGCCGCACCCGGCTCGTTGCAGCGCCTGGTCGCCACCAGCGAGGTTCGGGCGTTCAGCCCGCCGGTTTCCGTTTAGGCCCTTGGGCTAGCCAGCCGCACCGCTTCCCCACGGCCCATGGAACGCGCCCTTGTCGTCGATGCGCTCGAAGCCGTGCGCGCCGAAGAAGTCGCGCTGCGCCTGGATCAGGTTCGAGGTGCCGCGGCCCTGGCGGTAGCTGTCGAAATAGGCAAGTGCGGAAGACAGCGCCGGCACCGGCGAACCGGCCTCCGAAGCCCTCGCCACGATGCGGCGCAGCGACGGATGCGCCTCCTGCATCAGCGCGATGAAGGCCGGGGCCATCAGGAGGTTGGTCGAGGCGCCGCCCTTGCTGAAGGCTTCCGCCATGGTGTCGAGCATCTGCGAGCGGATGATGCAGCCGGCGCGCCAGATCCTGGCGATGGTCGGCATCGGCAGGTTCCAGTTGAATTCCTTGGAGGCGCCGCTCATCACCGCAAAACCTTGGGCGTAGGCGGCGATCTTGCCGGCGAACAGCGCCAACTCCAGATCTTCCAGCAGGGCATCTTTGTCACCGGAAATCTTCGTCACGCCGACGTTGCCGTAGGCCTTTTCCGCCGCCAGCCGCTCGTCCTTGATCGATGACAGAACGCGTGCCGCCACCGCCGCCTCGATCGCCGTCGCCGGAATGCCGAGTTGCTGCGCCTCGATGACCGACCATTTGCCGGTGCCCTTCTGGCCGGCGCGGTCGAGGATGATGTCGACCACCGGCTTGCCGGTCTTCGGATCGTCTGATGCCAGCACCTTGGCGGTGATCTCGATCAGGTAGGAGTTGAGCCGGCCCTTGTTCCAGTTGGCAAACACCGCGCCGATCTCTTTCGGGCCCATGCCCAGGCCGTCGCGCAAGATGCCGTAAATTTCGGCGATCATCTGCATGTCGGCATATTCGATGCCGTTGTGGATGGTCTTGACGAAATGCCCGGCACCGTCGGTGCCGAGCCATGCCGCGCAGGGTTCGTCCTTGAACTTGGCGGAGATCGCCGTCAGCACCTTCTCGACGCGCTTCCATGAGTCCTCTGTGCCGCCGACCATGATCGACGGCCCGTGGCGCGCGCCCTCCTCGCCACCGGACACGCCCATGCCGATGAAGGTGAGGTCCGAGCCGGAAAGCTCGGAGAAGCGCCGCATCGTGTCGCGGAAATTGGCGTTGCCGGCATCGATGACGATGTCATTGGCCGACAGCACGCCGCGCAGCGCAGCGATCTGTTCGTCGACCGGCTTGCCGGCCAGCACCATGATGATGATCGGGCGCGGCGGCCGGATGGCGGCGGCAAGCTCTTCCAGGCTGTAGCAGGGCACGACCATGTCCCTGAGCGCGCCGGCGTTCTCGATGAAAGCGTCGGTGCGCGCCCTGGTGCGGTTGAAGACAGCGATGCGGTGCCCGTGCTCGGCGATGTTGAGCGCCAGGTTGGAGCCCATCGTGCCAAGGCCGATCAGGCCGATTTCGGCATTTTCCATCGTTTCTTCCCTGCTTCGGATCTTGTTGGTTCGAGCCCGCGATTTGCGCGGATGCCCATTCATCACGGGATGCCATTCTTCACGGGATGATTGACGGGCCTTTCGGGCCGCGTCAACCGCCTCGCCGAATTGTGTTGCGCGGATCGAACGTGAAGACCAGAGCCCGAGAAGATTGGCAATCGGCGCGGCCGCCGGGAAGTTCAGGTGCCGGCGTCGAGGGAGAAGCGGGTTCAGAAATTGTAGTTGGCATAGCCATGGTAGACCAAATCCACCATTGCGTCCCCTCCGGCAAAGAGCAGATTCACGTTCCAAGGAGGGTTCCAAGGCGGGAAGGGAACCACGAACTCGGTTTCCTGGCCATGGCAAACTCCCACGACGCGCCAGTCGTCGCGGATGAAGCCGAACAGAGGTCCTCCCGACCACCCGTGGCCGGCGAAGTTTGTCGTTTCAAGCTCGCGCGCATGCTTGTCTCCGTCGACATCTCTTATGAAGGCAGCCAGCTCGACAGCCGGGTATCCGGCGGCGAAATCAGGATAGCCAGCGCTCATGTAAAGATGGTCG
>NZ_RZPQ01000889.1:0-2178 GCF_003999135.1 Mesorhizobium sp. M7A.F.Ca.CA.004.06.1.1
GGTCGCCCGCGACCCGGGTTCGCGCGCCAAAATCGCCGTTATTTCGCGCGACAGCTCGATCGATCCGGTCGGCGCCTGCGTCGGCATGCGCGGCAGCCGCGTCCAGGCCGTCGTCGGCGAATTGCAGGGCGAGAAGATCGACATCATTCCGTGGTCGCCTTCTGCGGCGTCCTTCATCGTCAACGCGCTGCAGCCGGCGGAAGTCGCCAAGGTCGTGCTCGACGAGGATGCCGAGCGCATCGAAGTCGTGGTTCCCGACGACCAGCTGTCGCTGGCCATCGGCCGCCGCGGCCAGAACGTGCGTCTGGCTTCGCAGCTGACCGGTTGGGATATCGACATCCTCACCGAGGCCGAAGAATCCGAGCGTCGCCAGAAGGAATTCGTCGAGCGTTCGTCGCTGTTCATGGAAGCCCTCGACGTCGACGAGATGGTCGGCCAGGTGCTGGCCTCCGAAGGCTTCACCAGCGTCGAGGAAGTCGCGTATGTCGATTCCGGCGAGATCGCCTCGATCGACGGTTTCGACGAGGACACCGCTTCGGAAATCCAGACCCGCGCCCGCGAATATCTGGAGAAGATCGAGGCCGAGCACGATGACAAGCGCAAGGCGCTCGGTGTTTCGGACGAGTTGCGCGAAATCCCCGGCGTCACCACCGCCATGATGGTGACGCTTGGCGAGGACGGCGTGAAGACGATCGAGGATTTCGCCGGCTATGCCGCCGACGACCTGACCGGCTGGAAGGAACGCAAGGACGGCGAGACAAAGGTCTATCCGGGCGTGCTGGCCAATCATGGCGTGACCCGCGCGGACGCCGAACAGATGGTTCTGGCCGCCCGCCTCAAGGCCGGCTGGATCACCGAAGACGAGCTTGCAGCCGAAGAAGTCTCGGCTGACGAAGCCGTTGGTGCGTGAGGTGAAACCGCATCGCACCGAACCCGCCCCTGGACGAGATGAACGATCGCACCTGCATCGTTACGCGCAAACAAGCCGAACCGGATGATCTGATCCGGTTCGTCGTCGGCCCGGATTCGGCCGTCGTTCCCGACATCAAGAGAAATCTGCCCGGCCGCGGTTGCTGGGTGAGCGCCGACCGCCTACATATCGACAAGGCTGCGGCGAAGAACCTCTTTGCCCGCGCCTTCAAGGCACAGGTGGTCGTGCCGCCCGATCTTGGCGGCATGATCGACGGGCTGCTTTCCAGGCACGCTCTGGGCATGCTTGGTCTTGCCCGTAAGGCAGGCGCAATTTCGCTTGGTGCTACCAAGGTCGAAAGTGCTGTTCGCGGCGGATTGGCGCTTTTCGTGCTCCACGCGACCGAGGCGTCCGATGACGGCGTGCGCAAGATCAGCCAGGCGCGACGGGCGACAGTCCATCTCGGCGGGCCCGCCATCCTTGCCTACAAACTTTTCTCCGAGGTCGAGTTGAGCTTGGCATTGGGGGGTACAAATGTGATACATGCTGCCGTTCTCGCGGGAGACGCGGGCAGGGCGGTCCAGAAGCGCATGGTTGCGCTCGACCGGTATCGGGGCGGTTCCCCGGACGATCTGGCAATGCTTGCGGCTGTTGCTGACGAAGATGATGCCGCAGAGGATATGGAATGAGCGATACGAAATCGGGTGACGACAATACGCTGAGTGTGACGCCGAAGAAGACCTTGACGCTGAAGCGCCCCGGTATGGAGCAGGGCACTGTGCGCCAGAACTTCTCGCACGGCCGCACCAAGCAGGTCGTCGTCGAAACCAAGAAGCGCAAGTTCTCGATGCCCGGCGACAAGCCGGAGCCTGTTGCCGCCCCCGTCTTCACACCGAAGCCGGCGGTCGTGGCCGCACCCGTCGTGCCGGAAGCACCGAAGGCGCCGCCACCCCCGCCGCCACCGGCCCCGGTCGAGCGCAGCGGCATGGTGCTGAACGAACTGTCGCGCAGTGAAATGGAAGCACGCCGCAGGGCGCTCGAGGGCTCGAAGGTTCGCGAGGTCGAGGACCGCCAGCGCGCCGCCGAGGATGCCAAGCGTCGCGCCGAGGACGAAGAGCGCCGCAAGCGCGAACGCGATGAATCCGCACGCCGCCAGGCCGAGGAAGAGGCGCGGTTGCAGACCGAGGCCGAATCCCGCCGTCGGGCTGAGGAAGAGGCGCGTCGCCGCGCGCCATTGGCTGCCGAACTGGCAACAGGCGATGACGAGG
>NZ_RZPQ01000088.1:0-13005 GCF_003999135.1 Mesorhizobium sp. M7A.F.Ca.CA.004.06.1.1
ATGCCTATCAGGCATCGCGCCTGCCGGAGATTCCGAAGACGCTGCGCGATGCCACCGAGACGCTTGCGCAGTCGACGATGCTCAAGCAGGCGCTCGGCGAGGATGTGCTCGAACATTATGTCCACACCGCAAAGTGGGAGCAGCTTGAATACGACCGCCGCATCACGGATTGGGAACTGCACAGAGGGTTCGAGCGGTACTAGGTATCGACGGTTCGTCGGCGCCCCTTCACTCTTACCCTCTCCCCGTGGGGGAGAGGGTGCCGGCAGGCAGATGAGGGGCAGTGCCAGGCCATACGATTTTGTTGTAGAATACGAGGACTTACAAAATGACCGAGACGGTCAAACTCATATCCCCCATCGACGGTTCGATCTATGCCGAGCGACCGATCGCGACCGACCAGGCGATCAATGCAGCGGTGGAACGCGCCAAGGCGGCGCAAGAGAAATGGGCTGAGACGCCGATCGTCGAGCGCGGCAAGTACATGCTCGCCATGCTGGAAGCGCTGGTCGCGATATCAGACGAGATCGTGCCGGAGATCGCCTGGCAGATGGGGCGGCCCGTACGCTACGGCGGCGAGTTCGGCGGCGTCAGGGAACGCACCACCTATATGGTCGAGA
This sequence comes from Mesorhizobium sp. M7A.F.Ca.CA.004.06.1.1, assembly GCF_003999135.1. NCBI lineage: Bacteria > Pseudomonadati > Pseudomonadota > Alphaproteobacteria > Hyphomicrobiales > Phyllobacteriaceae > Mesorhizobium > Mesorhizobium sp. M7A.F.Ca.CA.004.06.1.1. The sequence continues at coordinate 621 of NZ_RZPQ01000088.1, forward strand.
TCGCCGAGCAGGCGCTCAAGTCGGTGCCTGCCTCCAACCCGAAGGACGGCTTCCGCCGTTATGTGAAGAAGGACCCGCTCGGCGTGGTCATGGTGATCGCGCCGTGGAATTATCCCTATCTCACCGCCGTCAACACCATCGTGCCGGCGCTGATGGCCGGCAACACCGTCATCCTCAAGCATGCGGCGCAGACGCTGCTGGTCGGCGAGCGCTTTCAGCAGGCGTTCGACAAGATCGGCCTGCCCAAGGGCGTGTTCCAGAATGTCGTGCTCAATCACGCCCAGACCGAAAGGCTGCTCGGCTCGGGAAAGATCGACCATGTCAATTTCACCGGTTCGGTCGGCGGTGGCCGCGCCATCGAAAAGGCGGCGGCCGGCACCTTCATGACGCTCGGCCTCGAGCTGGGCGGCAAGGATCCGGCCTATGTGCTGCCGGACGCCAAGATGGATCATGCGATCGCCAATCTGGTCGACGGCGCCTTCTACAATTCCGGCCAGTGCTGCTGCGGCATCGAACGCGTCTATGTGCACGAAAAGGTCTATGACGAATTCGTCGAAGGCTTCATCGCCGAGACCAAGAACTATGTCGTCGGCAACCCGCTCGACCAGGCGACGACGATGGGACCGATGGCGCAGGCGCGCTTCGCCGATCTGATCCGCGAACAGAAGGCCGAAGCGCTGCGCAAGGGTGCCAAGGCGCACATCGACATGAAGGTGGCTAACGACAAGGCCGGTTCGCCTTATCTGGCACCGGAAGTGCTGACAGAAGTCGATCATCAGATGAGCGTCATGCGCGAAGAGAGCTTTGGCCCGGTCGTCGGCATCATGAAGGTGCGTAACGACGAAGAGGCGATCGCTCTGATGAACGACAGTCCTTACGGGCTGACGGCTTCGATCTGGACCCGCGATACCGAGCATGCCGTCGCGATCGGCAATCGGGTCGAGACCGGCACGGTGTTCATGAACCGCTGCGACTACCTCGATCCGGCACTGGTCTGGACCGGCGTCAAGGACACCGGCAAGGGCGCGGGCTTGTCGGCCATCGGCTATGACAATCTCACCAGGCCGAAATCATTCCATCTGCGCGAAGCCATCTGATTTATTGAAAGACAAAAATGTCCAAGCTGATCTCCAAATGGAACTACCCCACCACCGTCCGCTTCGGCGCCGGCCGCATCAAGGAATTGCCTGAGGTGCTGGCGGCCACCGGCATCAAGCGGCCGTTGTTCGTCACCGATCCTGGACTGGCGAAACTGCCGGTCGTCGCCTCGACCCTAGAGATCCTCGACGATGCGAAGGTCCCTTACGGCGTTTTCTCCGAGGTCAGGCCGAACCCGGTCGAATCCAACCTGACCGCCGGCATCGCCGTGTTCAAGAAGGGCAAGCATGACGGCGTCATCGCCTTCGGCGGCGGCTCGGCGCTCGATCTCGGCAAGCTGATCGCCTTCCAGGCCGGGCAGACGCGGCCGGTGTGGGATTTCGAGGATGTCGACGACTGGTGGACGCGCGCCAATTCGGATGCCATCGCGCCGATCATCGCCGCACCGACCACCGCCGGGACCGGATCGGAGGTTGGCCGCGCCGGCGTCATCACCAATGAGGCCACGCACACCAAGAAAGTCATCTTCCATCCCAAATTGTTGCCGGCTATCGTCATTGCCGATCCGGAGCTTTCGGTCGGCATGCCGGGCTTCATCACCGCCGGTACCGGCATGGATGCGCTGGCCCATTGCCTCGAAGCCTATTGCGCGCCCGGCTACCATCCGATGGCCGACGGCATCGCCGTCGAAGGTGTGAGGTTGGTCTTCGAGAACCTGCCGAAGGCCTATGCCAACGGCGGGGATCTCGTTGCGCGCGCCCATATGATGAGCGCCGCCGCCATGGGCGCCACCGCCTTCCAGAAAGGGCTCGGCGCCATCCATTCGCTGTCGCACCCGGTCGGCGCGCTCTACGACACCCATCACGGCATGACCAACGCGGTGTTCATGCCCTATGTTCTGGCCTTCAACCGGGACTCCATCGAGGAGCGTATCGGCCGGCTCGCCGCCTATTGCGGCATCAAGGGCGGCTTTGACGGCTTCGCCAAGGCGATCATCAAGCTTCGCAAGGAACTGAAGGTGCCGCATGCACTGCCCGGCCTTATCAAGGGGCTCGATATGGACAAGAAACGTAAGATGCTGATCGCCGATATGGCGGTGGTCGATCCGACTGCCGGCGGCAACCCGGTCAAGCTGACCAAGAAGGCGGCGCTGACCTTGCTCGAAAACGCCATCGCCGGCACGGTCTGAGGCGTTTTCCGCGCCGCAAAGTGATCTGAAAAGGGGCTATGAAAACAAGGGGGAGGATGACGGGCAAGGCAAAAACTAGTTAGCCGGAAAAAGAATCGCGGAGCGATTGCTACATCAGGTTAAAAAGAGTTTACTTTTTCGCACTGCGAGCAGCCGCTTTCACAAAGCTTTCATCTGGCTGTCACATGAAAACGATACCGCATCGCAGGCGTCCAACGGCGTCAGTTCAACGGAGAGAACACATGTTCAAATTCACGGGGAAAGTGCTTTCCCTTTCGGCCGCGGCGCTTTTCGCGTCGACGGTGATTTCGTCCGCGGATTCGCTGGACGATCTCGTCAAGGCCGCCAAGGCGGAAGGCCAGCTCACCACCATCGCGCTGCCGCATGACTGGTGCGGCTACGGCGACGTCATTGCAGGCTTCAAGGCGAAGTATCCGGAAATCACCGTCAACGAACTCAATCCCGATGCCGGTTCCGGCGACGAGATCGAGGCGATCAAGGCCAACAAGGACAACAAGGGCCCGCAGGCGCCCGACGTCATCGACGTCGGCCTGTCCTTCGGCCCGACCGCCAAGGCCGACGGCCTGATCCAGCCCTACAAGGTGTCGACCTGGGACTCGATCCCCGACAGCGCCAAGGATGCCGAGGGCTTCTGGTACGGCGACTATTACGGCGTGCTGTCGTTCATGGTGAACAAGGATCTGGTCAAGGAATCACCGAGCGACTGGGCTGACCTCTTGAAGCCGGAATTCGCCAACGCGGTTGCTCTTGCCGGCGATCCGCGCGCCTCGAACCAAGCCATCCAGGCGGTCTACGCTGCAGGCCTTTCCGGTGGCGCTGCAGCCGGTGAAGCCGCCGGCACCGCTGGCCTCGACTTCTTCAAGAAGCTCAACGCCGCCGGCAATTTCGTTCCGGTCGTTGGCAAGCCGGCAACCCTCGCCCAGGGCCAGACCCCGATCCTGATCAACTGGGACTACAATGCGCTCGCCGGCCGCGACACGCTGAAGGGCAATCCGCCCGTCGACGTCGTCGTGCCGAAGACCGGTGTCGTCGCCGGCGTCTACGTGCAGGCGATCAGCGCCTACGCGCCGCATCCGAACGCAGCCAAGCTGTGGATGGAGTACCTCTACTCCGACGAAGGCCAGATCGGCTGGCTGAAGGGTTATTGCCACCCGATCCGCTTCAACGATCTCGCCAAGAATGGCAAGATCCCGGCGGACGTGCTGGCAAAGCTGCCTCCGGCGGAATCCTATGCCGCAGCAGTGTTTCCGACGCTCGACGAGCAGGGCAAGGCCAAGGAAGCGATCAGCAAGAACTGGGACGCCGTCGTCGGCGCCAACGTGAAGTAACTCACACCATGCCGGGCGGCTTCGCGGCCGCCCGGTCCTTCTCTCGAAGACGGTAGCCGGCGCATGACTGATATCTCATTGTCCGACCACGCTGTTACCGGGAAGACTGCGCCTCCCGCCGAAGCACGCAGCATGCGGCTGCCGACACAATGGCTTGGTGTCGCGCCTTTCTTCATCTTCGCCATCATGTTCCTCATCCTGCCCACGCTCTATCTGATGCTGGGTGCATTCCAGAACGATGCCGGCGAATTCACGCTCGAGAACATCGCAGCGCTGGCGCAACCGTCCATCGTTGCCGCCTACTGGGTTTCGATCAAGATCAGTCTTGCGTCATCGCTGATTGGCGCATTTGCGGGCCTGGCGATTGCCATCGCCATCGTGCGCGGTGGCCTGCCAGACTGGATACGTTCGGCGACACTGACGTTTTCCGGCGTGGCCTCCAATTTTGCCGGCGTGCCGCTGGCCTTTGCCTTCCTCGCCACGCTCGGCCGCCTCGGCATTGCGACGGTGATCCTGAACACCGTGTTCGGCCTTAACATCTACGCGCACGGCTTCAACATCCTGTCATTCTGGGGCCTGACACTGACCTATGTCTATTTCCAGATACCATTGATGGTGGTGATCATCGTGCCGGCCATCGACGGACTGAAGAAGGAATGGGGCGAGGCCGCCGCGACGCTGGGCGCGACCATGTCCCAGTATTGGCGCATGGTGGTCATTCCGGTGATCTGGCCGAGTTTCCTCGGCACCGTGATCCTGTTGTTCGCCAACGCCTTCGGCGCCATCGCCACCGCCTATGCGCTGACCGGCTCGTCGCTCAACATCGTGCCGATTTTGCTCTATGCACAGATCCGTGGAGATGTGCTGCACAATGCCCATCTCGGTTATGCCATCGCCTTCGGCATGATCGTCATCACAGGTCTTGCCAATGTGTTCTACATCTGGTTCCGGACCCGTTCCGAGAGGTGGCTGAAATGAAGTCGGGAAAGTTCTGGGCCTGGCTCGTCTTTGCTCTTGGCGCGGCCTACTTTTTCATCCCGCTGATCGCGACCGTGGAGTTCTCGATGCGCATGCGGCGCGGGGAGTACTCCTTCGACGCCTACAAGGTCGTGTTGGGCGATGCCCGCTTCCAGGCCACCTTCGGCTATTCGGTACTGGCCGCCGTTTTCACCATCATTCTCGGCGTGCTGATCGTGGTGCCCGCCGCTTATTGGATTCGGCTTCGGCTGCCGCAATTGCGGCCGATCGTCGAATTCATTACCCTGCTGCCGCTGGTCATTCCGGCCATCGTCATCGTCTTCGGCTACATCAGAATGTACGGGTCGAATTCGCCGCTGCCGTTCCTGGCGACCGATACAGGCACCAATGCCTTGCTGGTCATCGGCTATGCAACACTGGCGCTGCCGTACATGTATCGCGCCGTCGACACCGGGCTTCGCACCATCGACGTGCGCACACTGACGGAGGCGGCACAGATCCTTGGTGCTGGTTGGGGGACGATCATCACCCGTGTCATCCTGCCCAACGTGCTGATCGCGGTGCTCTCGGGCGCCTTCCTCACCTTCGCCATCGTCATCGGCGAATTCACCATGGCCAGCCTGCTCAACCGGCCGGCCTTCGGCCCCTATCTGCAGAATATCGGCGCCAACCGCGCCTATGAGCCGGCGGCACTTGCCATCATCGCCTTCGCCATCACCTGGGGCTGCATGTCGCTGATACAGATCCTGTCCCGCTTCGCGCCGAGATCGGCGAACCGTCCGAACTGAAAGTCAAAGCCATGGCCGACCCATTCCTCTCCATCCAGCACGTTCGAAAATCCTTCGGCGCCACCACGGTGGTCGAGGACTTCAATCTTGACGTCGAGCGCGGCGAATTCGTCTCCTTCCTCGGCCCGTCCGGCTGCGGCAAGACCACCGTGCTGCGTATGGTGGCGGGCTTCGAGGAGCCGAGCGCCGGCACGATCGTCGTCGGCGGCAAGGACATTACGAGGTTGAAACCCAACCAGCGCAATGTCGGCATGGTGTTCCAGGCCTATGCGCTGTTTCCAAACCTGACCGTGGCGCAGAATATCGGCTTCGGCCTGAAGGTCGCCGGCATGCCCAGGGCGGACATCGATGCTCGTGTCGCCGAGATGCTCGGCATCATCAAGCTGCCGCAGATGGTGGATCGCTATCCCTACCAGCTCTCGGGCGGCCAGCAGCAACGCATCGCGCTGGCCCGCGCCATCGCGCCGAAGCCGAAGCTCTTGCTGCTCGACGAGCCGCTGTCGGCGCTCGACGCCAAGGTGCGCGTGTCGCTGCGCGAGGAAATCCGCTCGATCCAGAAGAAGCTCGGCATCACAACCATTTTCGTGACGCACGACCAGGAGGAGGCGCTGTCGATCTCGGACCGGATCGCCGTCATGTATGGCGGCAAGGCCGAGCAGGTCGGCACGCCGTTCGAGATCTACAACCGCCCGGCGACCAAGTTCGTCGCCAATTTCGTCGGCACGCTAAACGTGCTCGAAGGCACCGTCACCGATGCCGCTGCAGGCACGGTGCGGGTCAATTCCGAACAGGTTTCGCTCAAGGGCAAGCTCAACGGCTCCAAGTCCGGCGACACGCTGTCGCTGGCGCTGCGTCCGGAAGCGATTTCGCTGGGCCGTCAGCCCGGCCGTGACTCCAGCCTTTCGGGAGAAATCTCCGAAGTGCATTTTCTCGGCTCGGTCATCCGGGTTCGCGTCGGCATCGGCGGCAACACGGTCTCGCTCGACACCTTCAACAGCCCGGCAACCCCGCCGCCCGCTGTTGGTGAAAAGGCTGAGATCTCGTTCTCGTCGAGCGACATGCTGGTGCTGCACTAAAAACGGCAACACCGGCTTGGATGGCCAAGCGAAGCGAAGCCAGTGTTCTATTCGGTGGGGCAACGTCCCCAAAGGATAGGTTGCGCGAAGCTGAAATCGATCTCCAGCAGGGTATTGGGTGTCATCATCAGCAATGCACTCGTCCCGTTGGCGTTCTTCAGAATTTCCTTACCGTTTCCACTGCCGAGCACCTCCATTTGCTGTTCGATGTTCCATCGGTAGTTGTAGGATATCCCCGTTTTGAAAATGTACTCTCTGTGGATCGCGTGCTTCGAACGGGTAACCGGACCAATAATGTCGAAGGAATAGTCCGTCAATTTCTTAAAGGACTCTCCAAATTTATCACAGTATTTCTTCATGTTGTCTTCGTTGGTCAGGTCGGAATAACCAAGGTCGATCCACTTCCCTTCGATGAGAGACATCATTGTCTCGTTAGTCTTCTGCGCCCAAAGCCCCATGCCCGGATCCGGTCGCGTCGTTCCCAGAAGTTTGATCTTAGCCGCCGCCAATTCATCATATAACGCGGAAGCGCCAGCCGCCGGCGAGAGCAGTATCAATGTGAACAGCGTTGCGGACAATCTCAGCATGGGAGGTCCTCGATCAGCCAATTGTTGCGACATGACTTTGGCGACCAGTAATAAACGACCGTTGGTTTTCATAGGTCAAGGCTGATTGTTATGCTGGCCTGGCCTCAAGCTGGCGCGATGAAGGGCTTCGAAATCGCCTGGAAGACCGGCAGGGCTTCCATCCGTGTGGCGTGGGCTTCCAGAGCCGGAAAGCCCGTCAGCGAAACCAGCCCGGGATGGGCCTCGTCGATGAAGCGGAGCGCCGCGGCAACCGCGATGTCGGCGTGACCGATGCGGCCGTCGAACCAGTATGGTGTCGGCCCCTCCTGACGATCGGCCTCCAGCACAGCCAGAACAGCTTCGATCTGTGTACGGCAGCGCCCGATCCAGAGGTTCGAGACTTTCTCGTGCAGTCGCAATTCGTAGAACAGGCTGATCGCCTTGTCGCCCAGCCCGGTCGCAAGGGCCGAGACCTTCAGCGCCTGATGGCGCGCCGGTTCGGTCGCCGGAAACACCCGTCGGTCGGCCGGAACCAGGCTGTCGAGGTAGTCGAGCATCAAATGGCTCTCGATCAGCACCTCGCCATTGTGTCGAGCCCCAGTATCGGCACATTGTAGGGCCGAATCTTGTCGGCATCGCCGAAGGCCGACCAGGAACGATGTTCGTAGGCAATTCCATACAAGGTCAGCGCGATTCCGACGCGGCGGACGAAAGGCGAGTCATACTGGCCGATGAGGATCATGCCATTCTTGTACGGCAAGAGGCTGTTTAAGGCGTACTGCCAGAGGGCTTGAGTTTGATGGCCAATCGACCCCATCCTGCAGGTATATCTGCGCCGGCAATCCCGTCTCACTGAAGTAACAGCCCATGGCTCTTTTCGAACTCACCCTTGTCCTGCTTTTGATCGCTGTCGCGCTGACGGCGCTGTCGCGGCGCGTACAGGTTCCCTATCCCTCTTTGCTGGCGCTGGCCGGGGTGGCCATCGCCTTCGTGCCTGGCGTGCCGACCATAGAGATCGATCCGGAACTGGCGCTAGCCCTGTTCATCGCGCCGGTGCTGCTCGATGCCGCCTATGATACCTCGCTGCGCGATCTCAACCGCTACAGGGTGCCGCTTGTGCTGCTGGCGCTTGGCGCCGTCCTTTTCACGACAGCGACGGTCGCACTTGCCGGCTGGGCGATGGCAGGCCTGCCGATCGCCGCGGCCATAGCGCTTGGCGCCATCGTGGCGCCGCCCGATGCGGTTGCGGCATCGGCCGTGCTTGGCCAGTTCAAGGTGCCGCACCGCATCACTGCCATTCTGCAAGGCGAGAGCCTGCTCAACGACGCCACCGCCTTGCTGATCTACCGGATGGCGATTTCGGCGGCGGCAGGTTCCATTCTGCTGAGCAGCGCCGTTCCGATGATCCTGCTGTCCACGCTCGGCAGTCTTGCGGCCGGCTACCTGCTTGGCCGGGTGTCTCTGATGACGCTGGGCCGGATCGAAGACCCGGCGAGCGGCACTGTGGTGCAATTTGCCGGCACATTCGGGGTCTGGATCCTGGCCGACAGGATCGGACTGTCGGCCATCATCACCATAGTCGTCTATGCCATGACGATCGCCCGCACCGCGCCGCGCCGCATGCCGGCCAGAAACCGCATCAGCTCCTATTCGGTCTGGGAGACGGCGGTCTTCGTGCTCAATGTTCTGGCTTTCGTGCTGATGGGCCTGCAGGCGCGTACGATCGTCGGCCGGCTTGCCGGGCAAGGGCAGACCGATGCGTTCGTCCTGGCTGGGACAGTGCTTGCCATCGTCATCGTCTCACGCCTCATCTGGGTGTTGGGGTGCGGCGCGATCATCAGGTGGTTTGGCCGTTTCGGCGTGGCTGATCGTCAGCGTGACGCTCCGTCGTTTCGTGGCGGCGTGCTGATCGGCTGGTGCGGGATGCGCGGTTTGGTGACGCTTGCGGCGGCATTCGCCCTGCCGGCTGACTTCCCGGCCCGCGACCCGATCGTGCTCGCTGCCTTCACGGTTGTGCTCGGCACGCTGGTGCTGCAAGGCATGAGCCTGAAGCCGCTGCTGCGCCTGCTGAACCTCGACCCTGACGAAACGGTCGACCGCGAGATCGCGCAGGCGCGCGTCGTGGTCATGCAAGCCGCGCTCGACATATTGAGCGGCAAGACATCGGACGCGGCGGCCGCGGTGCGCGAGCAATATGCCGCTCAACGCAAGATCGCCAAAAATCCCGACGATGCCCAGGCGGCGACCGAATATGACCGCTTGCGTCTTTATGCGATCAAGAGCCAGCGCGACGCGCTGGAGGAATTGCGCCGCAACGGGACGATTGGCGACGAAGCCTATCATCGCCTTGAGGAAGAGATCGACTGGACCGAACTGGCGGCGTCGCCACCCGGCCGTTTCCAGCCGCTGAATACATAAGGCATCGCACGCCGTTTTCCGGCGCACGGAAGATATCGAAGTGCTTCGGGATCGGTGCATGATCCCGGTGAAGGGCAAGGCTGGTCCAAGCCACGTCCATTCTCCTGCACATTGCCACCGTGGCATCGAACCGTTACTGCCAACACGAAATTGAGCCGGATAAGCAATGAAGCTGGTCAGCTACAACATCCAGTACGGGTTCGGCGGCGACGGCCGCTACGATCTTTCGCGCGCCGCGCGCATCGTTGCCGGCGCCGACATCATTGCGCTGCAAGAGGTCGAGCGGCACTGGCAGCGCAGCAATTTCGACGACCAGCCGGAACTGCTTTCGCGTCTGCTGCCCGAACATCACTGGGTCTACGGCCCGGCCTTCGACATGGATGCCAGCGAAAGGCGCGACGGCCGTCTGGTCAATCGGCGCCGCCAGTTTGGCACCATGCTGCTGTCGAAACTTCCGATCGTCTGGTCGCGGCTGCATGCGCTGCCGATGCGCCGCACGCAGCGGCCGCTCAACACCCGCAACGCCGCGCTTGAATGCATGATCCGCACCCCGGCAGGGCCGGTGCGGGTGTTGTCGCTGCATCTCGCCCACATCGCGGCCGAGGAGCGGCTGGAGCAGATCGACTACCTCATGGCCGAGCATCGCCGGGCACCGTCCGATGGCGGACCGTGGAGCGGCGTCGACGACGAGCCCACGCGCAATTGGACCAGCGGCGAAGCGGAGCCGGAAAACCCGCTGGCGGCGATCTGGATGGGCGATTTCAACATGGAGCCGGACAGCGCCGAGTATCGCCGCATCGTCGGCAGCACGCCCTACCATAGGGGTGCCGCCTATCTCAGCGGTTTCGTCGATGCCGCCGCCGTTGCCGGGGAGCCGGTTCCGGACTTCCACACCCATGTGAAGACCATCGACGGCAGACTGGCAAAGCGCCGGCTCGACCATTGCTTCGTCGGCGGCATGTTCGCCGGGCGGGTGCGTTCGATCAGTGCCGACATCGGCGAGGTTGCCTCGGATCATTTTCCGCTGCGGGTCGACATAGACCTGGAAACGCCCGGCATCGCCACATGACGCTTTTCGTCTTCTTTGCAGTGCTTGCCGCCGCTGCCATGCACGCGATCTGGAATGCGCTGGTCAAGGTTCATCTCGACCGCTTCCTGTCGATCACGCTGATGACATTAGGCATGGGCGCGGCGGCACTCGTGGTGCTGCCCTTCGTCGAAGTGCCGAAGGCGGAGGTGTGGCCCTACATCATCGCCTCGGTCATTTTCCACATGGGCTACCGGACCTTCCTGATCGGCGCCTACAAGGCCGGCGATTTCGCACAGACCTATCCGCTGGCACGGGGCACAGCACCTCTGCTCTCGGCCTTTGGAGGCATGTTCGTCGTTGCCGAGATTCCCGGCCCGTTCGCCATGCTCGGTATCTTCCTGTTGTCGGCCGGCACGCTGGTGATGTCGTTTCGTGGCGGCGCGCATCTGGAAAAGCTTAACCTGCGCGCGGTCGGTTTTGCGCTCGGCACCTCCATCTTCATCGCCAGCTATACGCTGTCGGACGGCAGTGGCGCGCGGCTGGCGGCAACCGCGCAGAGCTATGCCGCCTGGCTGTTCATCTGCGATGCTTTTGGCGCGTTGGTGCTGTGCCTCATCTTCCGTGGGCCGAAGGCACTGCCGGTGCTGGCGCGCGACTGGAAGGCAGGGCTGTTCACCGGCGTGCTCAGCGGCGCCGCCTACTGGATCGTCATGTGGGCGATGACCAAAGCACCGATCGCTTCGGTGGCCTCGCTGCGCGAAACCTCGATCCTGTTCGCCATGATGATCTCGGTCTTCGCTCTCGGCGAAAAAATGACCGGCTGGCGCGGTGCCGCCGCGCTCAGCATCGTGGCCGGCGTCGTCGCGCTGAGGCTTGGTTAGGCGCCGCTCAGGTCAGGACGGTCATCACCTGGCCACGTCGTTCCGGGCTGAAACGGATGACGACGATGATGCAGACGGCGACCACGCCTGCGAACAGCGCCAGGGCATAGCCATAGCTGCCTCCGGCGCTTTCCGCGATTCCCGCCTGATAGGGGCCGCCATAGGACGCGGCGAGATTGCCCGCCTGATAAATAAAGCCGGGCAAGGTCGCCCGCACCGCGCCGGGCGAAAGCTCGTTGAGGTGCACGGGGATGACGCCCCAGGCACCCTGGACCGCGACCTGCATGACGAAGGCGCCGATGGCGAGCATGAACGGCGTGGTCGAGTAGGCCCATAGCGGGATGGATGGCAAGGCGATCAGGCATGCCAGCGTGATGGCGTTGACGCGGCCGATCTTCTCCGACAGCGCGCCGAAAGCCAGGCCGCCGACGATGGCGCCGATATTGGCGACGATGGTGATCCAGCTCACCGTATGCGGATCGAAGCCGTGCTGCTTCTTCAGGAAGGTAGGGTAGAGGTCCTGCGTGCCATGACTCAAGAAATTGAAGAACATCATCAGGACGACGGCATAGAGCGCGACGCCCCAGTGCTTCTGCAGCGTTTCCCACATGCCCGGTCTCGCGGTCTTCTGCGCTTCGACGAAGGCCGGCGATTCCGGCACATGCGATCGGATGAAGAGCACGATCAGCGCCGGCACGAAGCTGAGCAGGAACATGGCGCGCCAGCCGATCGTGTAGCCGCCGATCGTCTGCTGATAGAGCAGGCCATAGACCACCGCCGCCAGCAGATAGCCGGCCGGATAGCCGCATTGCAGGATGCCGGAGACCATGCCGCGTGCGCTCGGCGGAATGGATTCCATGGCCAGCGAACTGCCCAGTCCCCATTCGCCGCCCATGGCGATACCGAACAGCGCGCGCAGCGCCAGGAAAATGCCAAGATTGGGCGAGAAGGCGGCCAGCGCGCCGATCACCGAATAGCTGACGATGTTGAGCATGAGGATGGGCTTGCGCCC
>NZ_RZPQ01000890.1:0-2174 GCF_003999135.1 Mesorhizobium sp. M7A.F.Ca.CA.004.06.1.1
GTCATGGGTCGATCTCGGCACCTTTAAGGACAAGGACGGCAAGCCGGGCTTCTTCGCCTTCCCTTATAAGGCCGATGTGAAGTCGCTGGTCTGGTATTCGCCGGATAATTTCGAGGAAGCCGGCTACAAGGTGCCGAAAACGCAGGAAGAACTTGCCGATCTCGAAAAGAAGATCATCGCCGATGGCGGCAAGCCGTGGTGCATCGGCCTCGGCTCCGGCGGCGCCACCGGCTGGCCGGCGACCGACTGGGTCGAAGACCTGATGCTGCGCACCCAGCCTCCGGAGGTCTACGACAAATGGGTGAAGAACGAGATCCCGTTCAACGACCCCGCAGTGGTCAACGCCATCGACATTTTCGGCAAGATCGCGACCGACGACAAGATGGTCGATGGCGGCGCCAAGGCGGTCGCGGCGACCGATTTCCGCGACAGCCCGAAGGGCCTCTTTTCGGTGCCGCCGAAATGCTACCTGCACCATCAGGCATCGTTCATCCCGACCTTCTTCCCGGAAGGTACCAAGGTCGGCCAGGACGCGGACTTCTTCTACTTCCCGCCCTATGCCTCCAAGCCTGAACTGGGCACGCCCGTGCTCGGCGCCGGTACGCTGGCGATGATCACCAAGGACAGCAAGAGCGCGCGCGCATTCATCGAATTCCTGAAGATGCCGCTCGCCCACGAGATCTGGATGGCCGAAGGCGGCTTCGTGACGCCGCTCAAGTCGGTCAACAAGGATGCCTATGCCAGCGACGCGCTGAAGAAGCAGGGCGAAATCCTCGCCAATGCCTCGACTTTCCGCTTCGACGGTTCCGACCTGATGCCGGGCAAGATCGGCGCCGGCGCGTTCTGGACCGGCATGATCGACCTGGTCGGCGGCAAGTCGGCGCAGGACGTCGCCACCGACATCCAGAAGAGCTGGGACGCGATCAAGTAGCGGTCGGCATGTAAGCGACCACCATTCTCGCACTGGATCCGGACCGTACTGGCCCGGATCCGACGGCGGCCCGTGCCGCAGCCTTTCGTCATGAGCGCATTGAAATGAAGCGCGATCGGCAATGTGCGCAAGCCGCCGATGACGCGCTCCAAACAACTGAATCGGCGCCTGGTCTCCGTTACCAAGGTCATTCCTTGTCGGGTCATGCGCAGGGGGAGAGGGACCCATGGCGGCTCAGATTTTCTCGGCCATAACAGTCATCATCGTCGGCGTCGGCGGTTGCGTCGCCTATTTCTGGGGCGCCAACAAACTGGTCGACCTGATATTCCCGTCACGCGGCGTCGCGGGTGCCGCGGCCATCGACAATCTGCGCCGGCAAGGGCTGGTCCGGCCATGGCTGTTCGTCGGCCCGGCGATGATCATCCTCACCATTTACCTGATCTATCCGGTGGTCGAGACGCTGCGGCTGTCGTTCCTCGATCGCAGCGGCATCAATTTCGTCGGCTTGGCGAACTATCAATGGGCGTTCGGCGATCGCGAGTTCCGCAACTCGATCCTCAACAACATCATCTGGCTGGCGGTGGTGCCGGCCGCCTGCACCTTCCTCGGGCTGATCATCGCCGTGCTTACGGACAAGATCTGGTGGGGCACGATCGCCAAGAGCCTGATCTTCCTGCCGTTGGCGATCTCCTTCGTCGGCGCCAGCGTGATCTGGAAATTCATCTACGAGTATCGGGGCGACGGCCAGACGCAGATCGGCATCCTCAACGCCATCATCCAGCATTTCGGCGGCCAGCCGCAGGTCTGGATATCGCTGCCGTTCTGGAACAATTTCTTCCTGATGATCATCCTGATCTGGATCCAGACCGGCTTTGCTATGGTCATCCTGTCTTCCGCCCTGCGCGGCATTCCCGAAGAAACGCTGGAAGCCGCCGTCATCGACGGCGCCAATCCGTTCCAGATCTTCTGGAAGATCATGGTGCCGCAGATCTGGGGCACCATCGCCGTGGTCTGGACCACGATCACCATCCTGGTGCTCACAGTGTTCGACATCGTGCTGACCATGACCAACGGCCAGTGGAACAGCCAGGTGCTGGCCAATCTGATGTTCGACTGGATGTTCCGCGGCGGCGGCGATTTCGGCCGCGGCGCCACCATCGCCATCATCATCATGATTGCCGTCATTCCGATCATGGTCTGGAACATCCGCCAGGCGAACAAAGAGACGGGAGGACATTGAGAT
>NZ_RZPQ01000891.1:0-2172 GCF_003999135.1 Mesorhizobium sp. M7A.F.Ca.CA.004.06.1.1
ACAGATCATGGATGCGCTGTCGAAGCAGAACAAAGGCAAGGGCTGGGGCGCCGGCGCCCTGCACAAGGACTATACCAGGCAGCTGGCCAAGCTGGCGGCGAAGAAGCCCACGGCCTCCAAGGCTGCCGAGAAGGCCAAAGCCTTGAAACCGGTCAAGAAAGCCGAAAAGCCGAAGAAAAAGCCCGGCAAGAAGAAAGGCTGAGAGCATGGATTTCGGGCTGTCGGAGGAACAGAGGCTCATCGTCGAGACGACGCGTGCGTTCGTCGAGAACGAGCTTTACCCGCATGAGCGCGAGGTCGAGCGCACCGGCGTGCTGCGCCGCGACCTGATCGAGGAGATCAAGGTCAAGGCGATCGAAGCCGGGCTCTATGCCGCCAACATGCCGGCCGATGTCGGCGGTGCTGGCCTCGATACGGTGACTTGGCTGCTCTACGAAAAGGAGCTTGGCCGCGCCAATTACGCGCTGCACTGGACCTGCGTGGCGCGGCCCTCCAACATCCTTTTGGCCGGCACGCCGGAGCAGCGCGAAAAGTACCTGTTCCCCTGCATCCGCGGCGAGAAATGGGACTGTCTGGCGATGACCGAGCCGGGCGCAGGCTCCGATTTGCGCGGCATGAAGGCGACGGCGGTACAGGACGGCGACGACTGGGTACTCAACGGCACCAAGCATTTTATCTCCCACGCCGACCTCGCCGACTTTGCCATCGTTTTCATGGCTTCCGGCGAAGAGGATTCGCCGCGCGGCAAACGCAAGAAGATCACCGCATTCTTCGTCGACAAAGGGACGAAGGGCTTCACCGTCCGCGATGGCTACCGCAACGTCTCGCATCGCGGCTACACCAACGCCATCCTCGAATTCGACGATTGCCGGCTTCCCGCCGCCCAAGTGTTGGGCGAAGTCCACAAGGGGTTCGACGTCGCCAATTCATGGCTCGGCGCCACCCGGCTGCAGGTCGGCGCCACCTGCCTCGGCCGCGCCGAGCGGGCGCTTGGCCATGCCATCGAGTATGCCGCGCAGCGCCAGCAGTTCGGCCAGCAGATCGGCAAGTTCCAGGGCGTGTCGTTCAAGCTTGCCGACATGGCGACCGAATTGAAGGCCGCCGACCTGATGGTGTTCGAAGCCGGCTGGAAGTACGATCAGGGCACTGTCACCGATCAGGACATGGCCATGGCCAAGCTGAAGGCCACCGAGATGCTTGCATACGTTGCCGATGAGGCGATCCAGATTCATGGCGGCATGGGACTGATGGACGATTTGCCACTGGAGCGCATCTGGCGCGACGCGCGCGTCGAGCGCATCTGGGAAGGCACGTCAGAGATCCAGCGCCACATTATTTCAAGGGCGCTGCTGCGTCCGTTCGGGGCATAACATATGCATAAACTTGAGCGTCTCCTGCGGCCGAAATCGATCGCCGTCTTCGGCGGTGCGCAGGCCGCGGCCGTCGTCGCGCAATCGATCAAGATGGGCTTTGCCGGCGAGATCTGGCCGGTGCATCCGACCAAGGACGAGGTCGCGGGCCGCAAGGCCTATCGTTCGGTCGCCGATTTGCCTGACGCGCCGGACGCCGCCTTTGTCGGCGTCAACCGGCATTTGACCATCGAGGTGATCAAGGCGCTGGCCGAGCGCGGCGCCGGCGGCGCCGTCTGCTTTGCCGCCGGCTTCCTTGAGACCGAGGCCTACGACGACGACGGCGAGCGGCTGCAGGCCGAGCTGGTTGCGGCAGCCGGCTCGATGCCGATCATCGGGCCGAATTGCTACGGCCTGATCAATTATGCCGACGGCGCGCTGCTGTGGCCCGACCAGCATGGCGGCATAAGACTGGCCGAGGGCGGCAAGGGCGTCGCCATCATCACCCAGTCCTCCAACATCGCCATCAACATGACGATGCAAAGGCGCGGCCTGCCGATCGCTTTCCTGATGACCGCCGGAAACCAGGCGCAGACCGGGCTGTCCGAAATGGCGCTTGGCCTGATCGAGGACGAGCGGGTCACGTCGCTCGGCCTGCACATCGAGGCTTTCGATTCGGTAGCCGGCTTCGAGCGGCTGGCAGCACGGGCGCGCGAGCTGAAAAAGCCGATCATCGCCATGAAGGTCGGCCGTTCCGAACAGGCCAGGCAGGCGACCGTCTCGCATACCGCGTCGCTGGCCGGCTCGGATGCGGCCTCGGGTG
>NZ_RZPQ01000892.1:0-2170 GCF_003999135.1 Mesorhizobium sp. M7A.F.Ca.CA.004.06.1.1
CAGCTGGTACGTGCCGACGCCGATCGGTTCGGAGAGCGTTCGCATGCGTGCCCATTCGGCGTCGGTATACGAAAAGCCCGGCCATTCCATGCGGGCATCGTTTATCGAGACCATGCCCTTGGCCCAGAAAGCCAGCCGCGCCAGCGCGCTGCTCGTCATGCCATCCATTGCCGCCCCCGCCAGAATGATGCGCTCGCAGCATAGCACCAGGGCACGGCAGGGCGACAGTCCGGTACCTCTGTTGAGAGTTACTGGAAGCCGATCGCGTCGACATTGCCGGTTGGGCAGCCGGCCTTGTTGGTCGGCACCGAAGCCAGCAGCAGGTCCTTGAGCGCGCTGTTCGGGCCGATCGGACCGGCGAGGCCGAGCGTCAGTTCGCCGATCAGCCGCCTGCCGCTCGACGGATCGATGACACAGGACACACGCACCCGGTCGCCTGCCCCCGCGCCGAAGGCAGTGTCGAAAGCGCCGCGAATCTGGTCCGCCGTCAGCTTGCCGCCGATGTTCTTGGCAAAGAGATCGCGCACCGGCGAGCTGTTCACCGCGCGCATCAGGTTGAGCGCGTCGGAGAAATAGTCCTGCTGGCTCTTGCCGTAGCAGGTGCCGTGCTTGATCCATTCATGCCGCTCGAGGTGGGAGGCCGTTCCAGGCATCACCTGATCGAGCTCCGTGCGGGTGTTGGCGTCCAGATTGACCGGCGGCAGGTCTTTCCAGTGGGCCGGATTGTCGTTGGCCTTGTCGCTCGCCGTCGCCTGGCAATAGAAATTGCCGTTCGGCTGCGGCCACAACCCATGCAAGGTGAAATGCGTCGCGTCGAAATCACCGGCGTTCTGCGCCTTGCATTCGGTCTTGTTCGACTTTGTCTCGCAAAACGCCGGCTGCCAGCTCAGCGCGAAGACGTATTCGGGTTTTCCCGACGCCGCCGGCTTGCCTTGGCCGTCAGGTGCGGCCGGCACGGTCGCCGCGCTGCTGCCGGAAACATGGCCGCAACTGACCTTCACCCAGCGGCGCTCCGGATCGGCGCCCGGCACCAGGATAAGGTAGTGCGTCGGCGCATCCTTGTTGCCGGCAAGCAGCTGGTAGCTCTTCCCGGCATCGGTCGAGACATTGCCGGGGTTCTTGCCGTTCTTGATCGCTTGCGTCGCCGGACAGGCAGCGTCGGCGACGAAGCTGCCGCTCATCTTGACGTCGGCACGCGCCGCCCCGGCCAGCGACGCCGCCAGCATGGCCAATCCGAAAATGACAGCACTACGCATGGAAAATCCCCGGCTGGACAAGTGGGCGACAGACTGAAGCTGTCTCCATGTCAGAATTGCGATATTTTGCTGGCCAAACGCAAGAAACATCGTCGCGAAAAGCGGGTTTGCCGGATTGACGCATAATGTGGGCCGGCGCAAACAAAGCCAACGACGATAATGCAAGGGCGGGACCAGGCGGCATGTCATTCAGCCAGCAGCGCGTGGTTGCCTCGCCGACCGGTGCCGAGCTCAATCTTTTCGTCAGGCAGGCCGACGGCCGGGCACGCGCCGTCGTCCAGATCAATCATGGATTGGCCGAGCACGCAGCGCGCTATGCCCGCTTTGCCGATTTTCTTGGCTCCCGCGGCTTCCACGTCTATGTCCACGATCATCGCGGCCATGGCGCGACCAAAGCCCCCGACGCGCCGCTCGGCAGATTTGCCGACAGGGATGGCCCCGCCAAGGTGATCGCCGATATCGGCGCCATCCATGACCTCATCGCCAGCGAACAGCCAAACAGACCGGTCATCCTGTTTGGTCATTCGATGGGCGCATCCGTGGCGTTGAATTTCCTTTTAAGTCATTCGCCCCGCGTCCATGCCGCCGCGATCTGGAACGGCAATTTCTCTCAAGGCCTGCTCGGGCAGGTGGCGCTGGGCGTCCTTGCCTGGGAGAGAATGCGGCTCGGCTCCGACGTGCCATCGCGTCTGCTGCCGAAGCTCACCTTCCAGGCTTGGGGCAAGGCGGTGCCCAACCACCGCACATTGTTCGACTGGCTGTCGCGCGACGAGGCGGAAGTGGCGAAATACATCGCCGATCCGCTCTGCGGCTGGGATGCTTCGGTGTCGATGTGGCGCGACGTCGTCGGCATGGCGCTGAACGGCGGCAAGGATGCCGGCTTTGCCGGTATCCGACGCGACCTGCCCATCAGC
>NZ_RZPQ01000893.1:0-2168 GCF_003999135.1 Mesorhizobium sp. M7A.F.Ca.CA.004.06.1.1
CCGCAGCGGCGTCGCCATCAAGTCGCTGACCCCGAGCGGCATCCTGTTCGAGGACGGCAGTGAACTCGCCGCCGACGCCATCATCGCCTGCACCGGCTATCAGTCGATGAACGAGACGGTGGCTTCGATCGTCTCGCGCGAAGTCGCCGACAAGGTCGGCCCCTGCTGGGGGCTTGGCTCGGGCGTCAAGGGCGACCCCGGACCCTGGCAAGGCGAGCTGCGCAACATGTGGAAGCCGACCGCGCAGGAAGCGCTTTGGTTCCACGGCGGCAATCTGGCGCTGTCGCGCTTCTATTCGAAATATGTGGCGCTGCAGATCAAGGCGCGGATGGAGCGCATTGAGACGCCGGTTTATGGGAAGCCGAGCAATTCGGGGCGGTAGCCATCTACCGCAAGAGCTAATCGTGCCGATGCCCAAAATGCCTCGCGGCCACCTCAACATGCGTATGCGACGCCTGCGCCACGAAACGCTCGGTCTCGTTGTGATCAGCCGCCTCGTTCGGCCACCAGGTGCCGCCGATAACGATGCCATCCGACACCAGCCTCTGGTCGGCGACCAATGACGCGCCGACCGCATCGACGAAGGTGAAGCGGCCCGGGCGCTGCCGGAGCACGGCGACATCGCCGACGGTGCCGACCGCCAGCGTGCCCAGGTCAGGCCTGGCGATCGCCTGCGCCGGCGCTTGCGTGGCGGCGCGCAGGACCTCGACCAGCGGCATGCCGAGCGCCAGCAGCTTCGACATGCAGACCAGTATGTCGAAGGCCGGCCCGTCGACGCAGTAGAGATGCACGTCGCTCGAGATCACGTCGGGCGCCAGCCCTTCCTCGAGCATGGCACGGGCAACGGCGAAATCGAACGAGCCCATGCCGTGGCCGATGTCGAAGATGACGCCGCGCTCGCGCGCCAGCCGCATGTCGGGCCGCACCGCGCCGGAAGCAAATACCGGCGCATTGGGAAACGGCCGGAAGCAGTGGGTGAGAATGTCGCCCCTGCGCAGCCGCGGCAGCACTTCCGAGCGGCCGGGCGGCGGCTCGTCTATATGCGCCATCAGCGGCAGGCCGGCCTGGTCGGCGGCCTCCAGCGCCAGATCCACCGGGGCGATGCCGCTGGTGCCGCCGGCATGCTTGCCGGAGCGGACTTTTACGCCGACCACGACATCGCGGTGTTCACGCACCGCCGCGACCACCTCGCGCGGCTCGCACAGCCTGAGGTCGCTGCACTCGCCGACCGACACTGTCTGCGAGAAGCCGAAAATGCCGGCAAAGGAAATGTTGACATAGGCCAGGATGCGGACCTTCGACCGCTCCATGACATGGCGGCGGAAGCCGAGGAAATTGCCGGCGCCGGCACTGCCCGCATCGATGAAGGTGGTGGTGCCGCTCTTGGCGGCCAGCCGGTCGGCATCGACGCCAAGCGACGTGCCGCCCCAATAGACGTGGCTGTGCAGGTCGACCAGGCCCGGCGTGACGATGCAGCCGCCGGCATCGACGATCTGCGCTGCGCTGTCCGCCGGGATATCGGCATCGACTGCGGCAACGCGGCCATTGGCGATGGCGACATCGCGCGGCGCGTCGAGGCCAGCGGCCGGATCGATCAGCCGTCCGCCCTTCAGCAGGAGGTCGAATTGCATTGAGGTCACCTCCGCTTCGTTGCTTTGCCTACAGAGGCCGGTAAGCGACCGCCTCGACCTCGATCTTGATATCGATCATCAGCCGCGATTCGACCGTGGTGCGGGCCGGCGGGTTTTTGGGGAAATGCCGGGCATAGACCGCGTTGAAGGCGCCGAAATCGCGCGCATCTTCCAGCCAGACCGTGGTCTTCACCACATCGTCCATGGTGCAGCCGGCCAGCGCCAGCGCGGCCTTGATATTGGCGAGCACCTGCTCGGTCTGTTCCGATATGCCGCCCTTGACCACGATGCCGTCGCTGCCGACGGGAACCTGGCCCGAGACATAGACGAGATCGCCGGCCCGCACGGCGGGCGACAACGGCACATGCGATGTTCCAAAACACTGTTTCGGCAAGGGACAAGCCTCCTCTGATGACAGGACGGGGTGCCATGGCAGCGCCCGCTTCGATCGACATTTACGCCGATCGGGGCGATCCTCATAGGGGGCCTTGTTGGAAAGCAACATTCTTCGAAATCCGTGTTGCTTTATTACAAGAG
>NZ_RZPQ01000894.1:0-2167 GCF_003999135.1 Mesorhizobium sp. M7A.F.Ca.CA.004.06.1.1
ATATTCCTGATCCCCTGCCATGATCGGCCCGCCCCCAGTCATGCGGCCGTTGACCGGATGCGACAATCCTGGATGGAACTTATTCAGTCAATTTTCACAGTTACCAATAGAACCCAGAAATATTGCATGCGTCAAATTATTCGTTAACGTTTCAAAGCTGAGGCGGCTCGCCGCCGTTTTTTCCCGCCAAACGCTTTCGGATAGCGCTGTTTCGTCGACTTGATCGTCAGTTCGACGATCGAGGGCCGCAGAAGCTTGCCGCTCGCTCTCGGCTCCGGGCCTGCTTGCCAAATGCCGCCATGCCGCCCATACAGCTGGGCAATCGCCCACCCCGTCCGCGCCTCACCTGCCAGGGATACTCTCCAATGTCCGCGACGCCGTGGTCAAAGCCGTGACGGACCACTCCATGCCATCGCTTGCCGGCCTGGGCTGGACGGATTTTTTTGGCGACCAGCTCGAACCCGGCGACGCCGATCTTATCCCGACGCGGATCGCCACCGTCCACCGCGATCGCCTGACCGGCCTGTCCCAGGCAGGGCCGGTCGATCTGACACTGCCGGCGCAGGCGAACACCGGTGACTATGCGGTCGGCGACTGGGTACTGGTCGATGGGCATGAACACCTTGTGCAGCGCCGCCTGGTCCGCAAGACGGTGCTGGAGCGCCGCACCCAGGGCGGCAGGGTGCCGCAGCTTGCCGCGGCCAATGTCGACACGCTGTTCATCGTCACCTCGTGCAATGCCGACTTCAATCCCGCCCGGCTCGAGCGTTATCTGGCGCTCGCCAATGAGGCCGGAACGACGCCTGTGATCCTGCTGACCAAGGCCGATACCGCTGAAGACGCCGAGACATATGCAAGGCAGGCTGCCGCGTTGCAGCGTGGATTGCCGGTCGTGACGCTGAACCCCCGGACATCGGATGCGGCAACCATCCTGGCTGCCTGGTGCGGTGTCGGCCAGACGGTGGCGCTGATCGGCTCCTCCGGCGTCGGCAAATCGACGCTGGTCAACACGCTGGCCGGATCGGGGCAGCAATCGCCGCAGCAGACCGGAGGCATTCGCGAGCACGATGCCAAGGGACGCCACACCACCACGTCGCGATCGCTGCACGCCATTGCCGGCGGCGGCTGGGTGATCGATACGCCGGGCATGCGGACTTTGCAGGTCAGTGACGTCGCCTCCGGCATCGACACGCTGTTTGCCGAAATCACCGAACTCGCGCCACTGTGCAAGTTCCGCGACTGCACGCATGTGCATGAGCCGGGCTGCGCTGTGCAGGCTGCCTTGAAGGCCGGAACGCTCGATCCGGAGCGCCTTGCCCGCTGGCGAAAACTGTCCGACGAAAACCAGAACAACACGCCGGCTCAGAGCGGACCCCGCGGAGCCAAGTCTCCCGGCGGTCGCGGCAAGAGGCGTTGAACGGCCGAGGCTGAACTGGCTTCAGAGCCGCGCCGTCCCGAAAACGCGATCCCAGAACGCCGACGTCACACCGAAATTGGCCGCTTCGTCGATGTGGTGATGGACCGCGTGGCGACGCTTGAGCGTGTAGAGATAGCTCGGATGCGCGGGATGCCAGTGATGGATCATGTGGTGGATGCTGATGTACCAGAGGTACCCCAGCATCAACCCGCAGCTTACCGCGCTCGCGGTTGCTAAATCCGAGATCATCCATACCGGCAGGAACGCGACCAGCGCATGCACCCCGAGGCTGAGCCAGGTCGGCGTGCCCACCGAACTGCGCTCCTCGACATGGTGACGGTCGTGCAGGTCCTTGATGTAGGGAATGTGGTGAAGAACGAACCTGTGCAGCACATACTCGATCAGCGTCCAGAGGCCGAGACAGGCGAGGACCGTGCCTATCCAGCCCGGCGCACCCTCTTCGCCGGCCTCGAGCAGCCCAGCCACTGCCAGCACGGCGATTACCAGCGGATACACGACGAAGTCGCTGTAGTAGCCAATAAGACCGAGTTGCATCGTCACCTAGCCTTCGAGCCGCCAAATAGGCGATGGTATCAGATTGCCGGACTCGCGGGTGAGGTGCAATGCAGCCGCGCCTGACATAGCGTCGCAATCCCCTGGTGCAAGGTTCGCGTCAACGATTCAAGGACCATCGGCAGGCTGCCAGCTTCGCAAACGGACATACAAAAATGGCAAAACGCAGTGCGGGAT
>NZ_RZPQ01000895.1:0-2147 GCF_003999135.1 Mesorhizobium sp. M7A.F.Ca.CA.004.06.1.1
GGCGCCACCGAAATCAGCGTATCGACGGCTTCGGCAAGCCCTTTCAGGGTCGCATGATACTGGTAGGAAAGACCTTCGACACGGCGCCGGTTGTGGTAGGCGACCGGCAAGCCAAAAGCTTCCAGACGCCGGGCGATGGCCTGCCCGATGCGGCCCATGCCGAAAATACCCACACTGCGCCCGCGCAAGGTCAGCCGGCTCAGCGGATAGTTGCCCTTGCGCACCCAGCTGCCGTCGCGCAGCCAGGTTTCGGCGCGCGGCAGATCGCGGATGGTGTTGATCAACAGCCCGATCGTGGTGTCGGCGACCTCCTCGGTCAACACGTCGGGCGTGTTGGTGACCATGATGTTCTTCGCTCGGGCATGGCCGACATCGACCGAATCATAGCCGACGCCGAAGGAGGCGATGAGCTCGAGGTTGGGCAGCGCATCCATCATCGCCGCGTTGATGCCGGCAAACGAAGCGATGCCGCGCACATCACTGCGCATCTCGTCGGTGACGAGCGCCGGATCGGCGCGTTCGATTCTGACACGCCTGAACGTACGGTTGATGCGGTCGACCGCATGGTCGTTGAAATCGCCCGGCACCAGGATGGCGACGGTCTGCAACTGTTCGGCCTTGGTCATGCACGCTCCACCGGCTTGCCGGTCGACTGACGCACATGCAGTTCCGGCTTGATCAATTCCTGCGAGGGCCGCACCGTCTGGCCGTTGAGCTTGTCGAGCAACGCGCTGGCGGCGCGGCGGCCAACCTCGCGCTGGCCGTTCCAGACGGTGGTCAGGGCCGGCGTCGCGATCGCCGCCTCTTCGAGGTCGTCATAGCCGGTAACGGAGATGTCGACGCCGGGCACAAGGCCGGCACGGGCAATGCCGTTCATCAGGCCGATGGCGACAAGGTCGTTCCAGCAGCAGGCAGCCGTCGGTCTGTCCTTCAGCGCCAGGAACTGTCCGGCGGCCTCGAAGCCGGCCTGCTTGGTGCGTGGGCCGGCGATGCGCCATGACGGCCTGACTTCCAGCCCGGCCGCCTCCATCGCGTTGACATAGCCCTGGTAGCGGTCACGGCCGGTCGAGGTCTGGTCGGTGCCGCCGATCATGGCGATGCGCTTGTGGCCGAGCGAGATCAGATGGTTGGTGGCAAGGCCTGTTCCATAAGAGTCGTCGCCGCGAAAGACCGGCACGTCGGCACCCTCGACGGTGCGCGCGATCAGCACAGCCGGCAGGCCGTTCTCCTCGGCCATCAGGATGTCGGAAGCCGGCGTGCCGATGGCCGGCGACATGATGACGCCGTCGGCGCCGAGCTGCAAAAGCGTATCGATGAAGGTGCGCTGCTTTTCGAGCTGATCGTAATGATTGGACAGGATGAAGGTCTGCCGGCTGCCGTCGAGCTCGCTTTCGATTGAGCGCAGGATCTCGGCGAAGAACGGGTTCATGATGTCGTGGACGACGACGCCGACAATGCCGGAACGCGAGGTGCGCAGGCTGGCGGCGCGTCGGTTGTAGATATAGCCGATGGCGCGGGCATGTTCCTTGATGCGGTCACGCGTGGTACCGGCAACCAGAGGGCTGTCGCGCAGCGCCAGAGAGACCGTGGCCGTGGACACGCCGAGCGCATCCGCGATCGTCGAAAGCTTGATTTTTTGTGCCAGCGACGTGTGCTCCCCGGACCTGAACTTTCAGACCTAAACTGTTTAAAGGCGGCGTTATGCCACCGATCGGGGGCAAATCAAAGTTTTTTTGCCAACGCCTCGGCCTCGACATCCGAGGCCGCGCGGCTCCGCAGCCGAAGCCTATGCTCGCGATGGACGATGTAGAGACCGCTGGCGACGATGATGGCGGCGCCGACCAATGTCCAGCGGTCGGGAAACTGCTTGAAGACGATCCAGCCGGAAATGATCATCCACACCATCTGCGAATAGGGATAGGGCGCCAAAGCCGTGGTTGTCGCCAGCCGGTAGGCCTGGACCAGCAGCCAGTGACCGACGCCGCCGAACACGCCGAGCATCAGCAGCACGAACCAGTGCCAACCGTCATGCGGCAGGGAAAACGAAAACGGCAGCAGGGGCAGAAGCAGCAGCGCCGGCGCCAGCGCCGAAAACAGGATGAGGCTCTCCGATGTCTCGGTCGCCGACATGCGGCGCGTCATGATGA
>NZ_RZPQ01000896.1:0-2146 GCF_003999135.1 Mesorhizobium sp. M7A.F.Ca.CA.004.06.1.1
ATGACGATCGCACCGCACAGGCCGAAGGCGCCGAGCGAGAAGCCGATCTGCTGCTCGCTCCAGCCATAGCGGTAGCTGGAGACGAACGACCAGACCGCCGGATACATCATGTGTCCGAGCGTCATCAGGAAGAAGACAAGCCCGATCCAGCCGATGCCTTGATATTGGCGCATCTGCAGCAGCGTGCCGACCGGGTTGGCGCGTTTCCACTCGAAGCGGCGGCGATGCTTGTCATCGAGCGTTTCCGGGAGGAAAAACAACGCAATGAGGAAATTCACGAAGGCGAGCCCGGCGGCGAAATAGAATGGCACGCGCGGCCCGAACGTGCCGAGCAGCCCGCCCAGAACCGGCCCGATGACGAAGCCGACGCCAAACGCGATACCGAGCAGGCCGAAATTCTTTGCCCGGTTCTCATCGTTCGAGATATCCGCGATGAAGGCTGAAGTCGTCGAATAGCTGGCGCCTGAAATGCCGGCCAGCACACGCCCGATGAACAGCATCGGGTAGGACCAGGCGACCGCGCAGATCAGATTGTCGATGGAGAAGGTCAGCACCGATGCGAGCAGGATCGGCCGCCGCCCGAACCGGTCGCTCAAGCCACCCATGATCGGCGCGAAGACGAACTGCATCGCCGCATAGACGAACAACAGCCAGCCGCCTTCGATCGCCGCGCCACTGATGCTGACCCCGGTCAATTCCCTGAGATAGGCCGGCAGCACCGGCATGATCATGCCGAAGCCGATAATGTCGAGCAGCAGCGTGGTGAAGACGAGCGCAAGGCCCCGTCTGGCGGTTTTGGGGTCGATCATGCTGGGTCAAGCTCCTCTGCTCGCCCTCAGGCGCAGGCGGACGCAGCTTATAGGCGAGCTCGCGGCAAGGAACAATGCGGGAACAGGCCGAATCTGGTCATCCTGACACCCCCTGACGACAACATCGCCGGCAGGTGAAGCTTGAAAACGGTCTGGTCAGATCGGCCCACTCAGCGTGTTGCAATCCGACAGCTTGCCGCTCTTGTAACCACGCGCCAGCCAGGTCTGCCGCTGCTGCGAGGTGCCGTGGTTGAAGCTTTCCGGTACGACATAGCCCTGCGTCTTCTTCTGCAGCGTGTCGTCGCCGATCTTTTGGGCAGCATTGAGCGCCTCTTCGAAATCGCCCTGCTCCAAGATGCCCTTCTGCCCGGTGAAATGCGCCCACACGCCGGCGAAGCAGTCGGCTTGCAGCTCGATGCGCACCGACATCTGGTTGGCCTCCGCCTGGTCCATGCCTTGCCGCATCTGGTTGAACTTGGACATAATGCCCGTCAAGTTCTGCACGTGGTGGCCTACCTCGTGCGCGATCACATAGGCTTGGGCGAAGTCGCCAGAGGCGCCGAACTGTTGGTCGAGTTGCTGGAAGAAGGTTGTATCGAGATAGACCTTGTGGTCGCCCGGACAATAGAACGGCCCGGCGGCCGACGATGCCGAGCCGCAGGCCGAACGGATTTGGCCGCTGAACAGCACCAGCTTCGGGTCCTCATATGTCAGCCCCTGCGATTTGAAGATCCCGGTCCACGTGTCCTCGGTCTCGGCCAGCACGGTCGCCACGAACTGCTTCATCTCATCATTGGCGGGCGTAGCAGAGCCGCTGTCCTCGGTAATCTGGCCGCCGCCGCCCGGCGCCAGTCCGCCGCCGCCACCCAGGATCGTCGACGGATCGAAGCCGAAATACCATCCGGCCAGCACCACCAGGATGACGAGGAAGATGCTGCCGCCGCCACCGGTGCGGCCGCCGATCGGAATGCGGAACTGGCCACCGCCGCCGCCGAGCCCGCCACCGCCGCTGCGGTCGTCCTCGATATTGTCACTCTGACGACGGCCTCTCCAGAGCATGGCAACTCCTCGCGCTGCAAACTTCCCCGTTGTTGCGGGGCTCAACCCAACAAACAACTATCTCAATGGTTGCTCCAAGTCACAGCATTTTTCCAGACCGCGGCGGTTCTGGCATGACGGCCTCACCGCTCTGGCCGAGAGTGCGCAAGGCCTGTAGCATTGCTCGTGGATGGGGGATGTATTGGGCTTGAAGACGATCGGTTCGTTCCTGTCGCTGATTGCGGCGTTGTTTTGCCTCGGCACGCCGGTAGCCGGCGCGGTGACGCTCGATTCCAGCG
>NZ_RZPQ01000897.1:0-2143 GCF_003999135.1 Mesorhizobium sp. M7A.F.Ca.CA.004.06.1.1
CAGGAAGTCGTCGGCTTCGCCTGGCAGCTTGAGGCCGTTCTCGAGTGAACGGTCGGCGCCGGTGACGCCGCCCTCGACAGCCAACGGTCCGCGCAGCTTGGACAGGTAATGGCCGGAAACCGGGAAAACCTTGACGCCTTCGCGGGTGATCGGCACTTCGTATTCGGTGTCGGCGCGCAGTTCGACCGTCTGCTGCTGGTAGTAGTTGGCCGGCGTGAACACGGCCAGGGCCGCGGTGCGAACCACGTGCACATCGTTCAGCGTGGCGCCGAGATGCGGCAGGATCTGCGCGACATTGGTGCCGGTGATCTGGATCGAGGTGTCCTTGGTGTCGTTGTCGCCGCGGATGATCGCGATCTTGAAGTCGCCGATCAGATTGTCGGCCGTATCGAACACGCGGATCCACTGTCCTTCGAGGAAACCGAATGACAGCCAGCCATCGTCCTTGTCGCCAAGTCCGGCGATGGTGATCCGGTAGGTCGGCACAAGTCCTTCCATGACCTGCTCGAAGCGGATATTGCCGGTGTACTCGCCGTCCCGCGCCAGATCGGACAGGATGACGTCGTCCTTCGCGCCTGTCGCTGCCAACAGCCTGTCGACCTTGAAGAACTTTCCGTCCGCATCGATCGAGGTGATGAAATAGTCGCCGCTGCCGGCGCCGGCATTGCCGATGCGTATCTGCTGGCCGACGAAGAAGCCTTCATCGACGAAGCTGCCGAGATCGGCACCGGTGCTACGCGTGATCTTGCCCAAGCCACCTTCGTTGGAGAAGACAAGATTGCCGTCGAATATCTGCGTTGGCCTGAGGCCGCCAATGATGCTGTATCCGGAGCCGGGCGTGACCGCGACGCCATTGACACTAACGACATCCGCCAGACCGTCCGTTAGTACCGCGACGCTGACGTTGGTCGACGGCGCCTTGGTCAGCCGGATCGTATAGTCGTCGGTGTCCGATCCATCGCCGTTGAGCAGCGTATTGCCTTCACTCTCCAGCACAACCGCGCCGGCGCTGTCATTGTCGATCACGTCGATGTCGACATAGCCCGGGCCTGAGCGCAGGTTCGGGAAGACATAGTTGTGGTTGGCGTCGACTGTCAGCGCCTGGTCGAGCTGGAAGAAGATCGCCGCCGTGTGCGGGTCCTCACGCGGGATGTCGTCGCGCGCTTCGATGCCGACGCGCACCGCATCGTTCCAGTTGCCGCTGTCGAAAGTGATGCGCCAGTAGCCGTCGGCACCCTTGAACATGCGGTTGTCGAGACCGTTCGGATCATCGACGTCGTAGATCATGATGTTTTCGTCGCTGAACTCGTTGACGTACAACTTGACGACGATCGTGTCGCCCGCGTCGGGCGCCTTGGCGAGCTGCACCAGCAGTTCGTCATTCAGCTTGGTCGTGGCATTGCCTTCGATGACCAGCGAGCGGCCATCTTCGGTGTTCGTGCCGGGCGTCACCTCGGTGACATAGATTCCGGGCGTGTCGTTGTCACGCAGGTCGACCTCGACGTTGCGCACGTCCGCCGCGTCGAAGGGATCGCCGTTCGGATAGGCCGCGGCCAGCAGTGCCGGTGCGACACCGCTGGTGTCGGAGATGACACTGTGCTGGACGACGACCACTCGATCGCCCTCAGCGCGCAAATCGTCGGGCGCATAGAGGTACACGTTCTGCGCCGTGTTCCAGTTGGTACTGTCGAAGGCCAGCACGATCGAGCGGTCGTTGATGATCGTCGGAACGCCGTTGATGGTGATGACATGCTGGAATTCGCCGTCGGTTCCGACAGCGCCGGGATCCAGCTTCGATAGCCAGATCGTATCGCCGATGCCATTCGGCAACGGTGCCGGATTGATCAGCGTGCCGTCTTCTTCCTGCTGTGGCGAACGTGCCGCCGAGATCGTCACATAGACGATCTGGCCGGCCAGCGGCGCCACCGCCAGCCTGACGGTGTAACTGTCGACATTGCGCGGCCCGCCTTCGCGAACAGCCGTGAAGCCATCCGTTTCGTCGATGCGGACGATGCCCTCCTGGGGGCCGGCCACGTGATAGTCGAAGCCGTCGACGAGGACGCCATCGTAGAGTGGATCGCCCGAAGTGACGAGGTGGTCAACGGCGCCGGAGGCACCTTCGAGTTCGCGCGTGATGATATCT
>NZ_RZPQ01000898.1:0-2143 GCF_003999135.1 Mesorhizobium sp. M7A.F.Ca.CA.004.06.1.1
CGCAAAGTATCTATAAAACATGGCAAAGGGCACAGACGACACCATCGCGGTGCGCATCAGCAAGGTTCTGGCGGACCGCATCATATCCGGCGCGATCGAGCCGGGGGCCAGGCTTCGGCAGGATCATATCGCCGAGGAATTCCAAACCAGCCATGTTCCCGTGCGCGAGGCCTTCCGGCGTCTGGAGGCGCAAGGGCTGGCCATCGGCGAGCCGCGGCGCGGCGTGCGCGTCGCGTCTTTCGATCTGGGCGAGGTCAAGGAGGTCGCCGAAATGCGCGCCGCCCTTGAGGTGCTGGCGCTGCGCCACGCCGCGCCGCACCTGACATCGGCCATTCTCGATCTCGCCGAGGAGGCGACCAAGGCCGGCGACAAGTCCCGCGATGTCAGGTCGTGGGAAGAGGCCAACCGCGCCTTCCACCGCTTGATCCTGTCGCCATGCGGCATGCCGCGCCTGCTCGCGACCATCGACGATCTGCACGCGGCAAGCGCCCGTTTCCTGTTCGCGGCATGGCGGTCGGAGTGGGAGACGCGCACCGATCAGGACCATCGCGCGATCCTCTCCGCCTTGCGGCAGGGAAACACCGAATCCGCGGCCGTCACACTGGGGCGGCACGTCCAATGGATTGGCCGCAAGCCGGTCAGGACGGCCTCCGGGACGACGCGCGAAGCTTTTGCCATCGTAGGTTAGTCGGCCTCCGCCAAAGCCAGGGCTTGCAATCTCCAGGGAAGTGTGGATTCGATAATAGATCGGAAAGAGAAATTATCTATAATTTTCAATCGATCAAAGGAATCCCAATGACAGACGTCGCATTCTCCCCCGGCAAGCCGTCGTTCAGTCCGCTCCGGCTCCAGGATCGTTCTCTTGCCTGGCAGGTTGGAGCCGTCGTGCTTGGCACCCTGTTCCTGGCGCTGGCGTCCTATATCGAGGTGCCGATGGTGCCGGTCCCGGTAAACATGCAGACCTTTGCCGTGACCCTGATCGGCGCGCTCTATG
The DNA here is from genome assembly GCF_003999135.1 of Mesorhizobium sp. M7A.F.Ca.CA.004.06.1.1. Taxonomy (NCBI): domain Bacteria; kingdom Pseudomonadati; phylum Pseudomonadota; class Alphaproteobacteria; order Hyphomicrobiales; family Phyllobacteriaceae; genus Mesorhizobium; species Mesorhizobium sp. M7A.F.Ca.CA.004.06.1.1. Next base: position 995 of record NZ_RZPQ01000898.1, read on the forward strand.
GCTGGCGGCTTGGCGCGCTCACCATCGTCGCCTGGCTGGTCGAGGGTGCGGTCGGCTTTCCGGTTCTGTCCGGAGGGGCAGCGGGTGCGGCGCATTTCGTCGGGCCGACGGGTGGCTATCTCTTCGCCTTCCCGCTTGTCGGCGCCTTGGTCGGCTGGCTAGCAGAACGCGGCTGGAACGGCAAAAGGGTGATGCTTGCCTTTGTCGCCATGCTGCTTGGCAACCTTGCCTGCCTTGTGCTGGGCACAGCATGGCTTGCCGTCATGATTGGAGCCGAACAGGCCGTTACCTTCGGCTTCCTGCCGTTCATCGTCGGCGGCTTGCTCAAGTCAGCGCTGGGTGCCGCGACCCTCATGGCCTTTCCCGGCGGCAAGGCCAAGCCGGCCAATCCGTGACGATCAAGCTGCGCGCCCATCATCTCCTTTGCCCGCTCACCTATGTGGGCAAGGGATACAGCCCCGCCTTCACCGCCAATTATGATCGCGTCGCGGAGCGCCTGAGCCGGGGCGAGGACATCCTCCTCGTTTCCGGCCCCGACGATGTCTGCGCTCCATTGCTCGACGAGCCGGAACCTCACTGCCTCAACGAGAGCGTCGTCGAGCGGGACCGGCTCGCCGCGCTGGATGTAGGAGAATTGCTGGCGCGGCCAATCCGGGTCGGCACCCACCTCGATCTCGACACGGGGACCTTGGCCCGGATGCGGCAGGCGTTTTCGGCTGGCCTTGTACGCAAGGCCTGCGGCGGCTGCGAATGGAACGAACTGTGCAGCACGATAGCGGCCGGTGGATACAGCGACACGCTGGTGCAGCGGTCCGCCGCGCCAGCCGAGGGTTGATATTGGCCCCGAGCCTTAGCGGTCGAAGCCGAGCTCAAGGGTCGAATCTGCGATATCTTCGGCGCCGCGCAGGGCCAACACCGAAATTCAAGACCGGAAAACTGGTGCCTGTCGCCATGATTTGTTAATCGGGTGCCCGGATTGTGAATTCGAGGCGGATTGAAGCGCGACCCCAAAAAGGCCATGCTTTGCCTGGAAAGATCGAGTCTACGCCGATCCCGCTGATGCGGAGATGGCGCCTGGCTGAAAGGGATATGATGCGGCAAGGACGTGCGCGCTGGCTGACAAGGCTGGCAATTGTGACCGGCATGGCG
>NZ_RZPQ01000899.1:0-2142 GCF_003999135.1 Mesorhizobium sp. M7A.F.Ca.CA.004.06.1.1
GTATGAGCGTGTCCGGCGGGTGATCCCACCCGTTGAATGGCCCGCGTTCGCCGGCGATATTGAAGCCATCTTAGCGCTGAAGCGTGAGCGCAATGCGGTGGTGCCGGCGCACAATTACCAGACGCCCGAAATTTTTCATTGCGTGGCAGACATCGTCGGCGACAGCCTGGCGTTGGCCCACAAGGCGGTGACGGTCGACGCCGACATCATCGTGGTTGCCGGCGTTCATTTCATGGCCGAGACGGCAAAACTGCTCAATCCGAACAAGACCGTGCTCATCCCGGATCTCCGCGCCGGCTGCTCGCTGGCCGAATCGATCACGGCAAACGACGTGCGGCTAATGCGGCTGCGGTATCCGGGGGTCCCCGTTGTTACTTACGTCAACACTTCCGCCGCCGTAAAAGCGGAGTCCGACATCTGCTGCACGTCCGGCAACGCCAAGGCGGTGGTGGAATCGCTTGGCGTGGCGCGTGTGCTGATGCTCCCGGACGAATATCTGGCGAGGAACGTGGCAGCCGATACAGACGTCGAGATCATCGCCTGGAAAGGCCATTGCGAGGTGCATGAGCGCTTCACCGCAGCAGACATCCGGGAACTGCGCGATGCCCATCCAGGCGTCATCGTGCTGGCCCATCCAGAATGCCCACCAGACGTTGTCGCGGAGGCGGAGTTCTCCGGCTCGACCGCGGCGATGTCGGATTATGTCGAGCGTGAGAAACCGACGCGTGTCGTCCTTCTGACCGAATGTTCGATGAGCGACAACGTCGCGGTCGCGCATCCCGACGTCGAGTTCGTTCGCCCATGCAATCTGTGCCCGCACATGAAACGCATCAACCTGGCCAACATTCGCGCCGCACTCGAGCAGAACCGGCATGAGGTCCGGATTGATCCCGAAATTGCCGGCCCCGCCCGCCGCGCGGTCGAGCGCATGCTTTCCCTATGAGTCTGGAGGTTCGCGACATCGCCGGGGCGCCGGTCGTCATCGGCGGCGGCATTGCCGGCCTGATGACGGCGCTTCATCTGGCGCCGGAACCGGTCGTGCTTTTGACCAACGCGCCGCTTGGAACCGGAGCCTGCAGTGAACTTGCCCAGGGCGGTCTTGCGGCAAGTCTCGGGGGCGACGACGGCCCAGATTTTCACCTTTGCGACACGATAGCTGCCGGCGACGGACTCTGCGATGAGGCCACGGTGCGGCGAGTGGTACGAGCTGCACCCGAAGCGATTAGGACGATCCAAAGGTTCGGCGTCGACTTCGACCAGCACCCTGACCGCGCGTTGCGACTTGGGCTCGAGGCGGCACACTCGCGACGGCGGATTGTGCATGCAGCCGGCGACGCCACCGGTCGCGAGTTGGTGCGCGCGCTCGTCGCCGCGGTTCGGCGTACAGCCTCGATCACCATTATCGAAAATGTGGAGGTCCGCCGGCTGGTCGTGCAGGACGGGTCGGTCATCGCCGTGGTCGCAGCAGGACGAGCCGGCGCGCTCGCTCTGCCCACGCGTCGCGCGGTGCTGGCGACCGGCGGCGTCGGCGGGCTGTTTTGCGACACGACAAACCCCGCTGGCTCATGGGGTCACGGGCTGGCGCTCGCCGCATGGGCGGGGGCGGAACTCGCCGACTTGGAATTCATACAGTTCCATCCAACTGCGCTCGACGGTCCGCGCCGGCCGATGCCGCTGGTGAGCGAAGCCGTGCGTGGCGAAGGCGCGGTGCTCATCGATGAGCGAGGAGAGCGCTTCCTCGCCGACACACCTGGCGGTGAACTTGCGCCTCGCGACGTCGTAGCGCGCGCCATTTGGCACCAGCTTGCCGTTGGACGCCGCGTATTCCTGGACGCACGGCAAAGTCTCGGCCCGAGATTTGGCAAGCGTTTTCCAGGCATCGCCGAATTGTGCCGGAGCGCAGGAATCGACCCCGCGACCGACCTGATCCCGGTGCGCCCGGCGGCACATTATCACATGGGCGGCGTCGCCGTAGACAGCGCCGGCCGCAGCTCCATCGAGGGATTGTGGGCCTGCGGTGAGGTGGCCTGTACCGGCCTGCACGGCGCCAACCGCCTGGCCAGCAACTCGCTCACCGAAGCGGCGGTCACCGCGAGCTGGGTTGCCGAAAGCGTTGCCGGCACGTCGTATACCCGGCGACCC
>NZ_RZPQ01000089.1:0-12959 GCF_003999135.1 Mesorhizobium sp. M7A.F.Ca.CA.004.06.1.1
TGCCCATACCGTGCCTGATGTAGCCGATGGCGATGCCGCCGACGATGTTGATGGCGGTGATGATGAGGCCGGCGATGGCGTCGCCGCGCACGAACTTCGAGGCGCCGTCCATCGAGCCGAAGAAAGAAGATTCTTCTTCCAGCTCGCGGCGGCGCAGCTGCGCGGTCTTGTCGTCGATCATACCGGCCGACAGGTCGGCGTCGATCGACATCTGCTTGCCTGGGATGGCGTCGAGGGTGAAGCGCGCGCCGACTTCGGCGATACGGGTGGCGCCCTTGGTGATGACGATGAAGTTCACCACGATCAGGATCATGAAGACAATCAGGCCGATGACGAAGTCGCTGGCCATCACCAGCTTGGAGAAGCCGGCGATGACATAGCCGGCGGCATGCGTGCCCTCATTGCCGTGCGACAGGATCATGCGCGTGGTGGCGATGTTGAGCGACAGCCTGAGCATGGTGGCGATGAGCAGCACGGTCGGGAAGGACGAGAAATCGAGCGGCCGCTGGATCCACAGCGCCACCATCAGGATCAGCACCGAAAGCGCGATCGAGAAGGCGAGGCCGACGTCGATGAGAAAGGCCGGAATCGGCAGAAACAGCACGGCCAGGATGATGACGATGCCGATGGCGAAGAAGACGTCGCGGCCGTTCTTGGCCACCGCGCCGGGCTGAATGCTTTCGCTGATCGCCATATCGTCCTCAAACCCCATAGACTGCCGAGCGCGCGACAGCCCTGTAAAGGTAGCCCGCCAAGCTTGCGCGAGGGTGGGAGACTGGCTAGTTCGAACGACCATGCGCAGGTCGCCGTGTCGGCCGGCCTCGCTAGGAAGGGAAACCCATGCTTCTGATCATCGGCACCATCCGCCTGCCGCCAAACAAATTGGAGGAAGCTAAGCCCGCTATGGAACGCATGGTTTCCGGCAGCCGCGCCGAGCCCGGCTGTCTCGAATATTCCTATGCGCAGGATGTTTTCGATGCCGGGCTCATCCGGGTCACGGAAGTCTGGAGTGACAGGGCAGCGCTCGACGCGCATTTCGCCTCGCCGCACATTGCGGACTGGCGTGCGAGCTGGCCGGCGCTAGGCATAGGCGAGCGCAACCTCGTGCTCTATGAAGCCGGCGAGCCCATGCCGACCTGAACGGTCCGTCAGCCGATCGATATCGCGCCAGCTGTCGCCAATATGGTGTCTGCCGGCATAGTGGTTGCCATGCCGTGCCGCCGGGCGTATCAGGCTGGCTTTCCACTGCCTTTCGATATCGGCGAGCCGCCCCGGTGCTTTCCAGAAACCACAGCGAAGTCTACGCCCGCCGGCTGCGCGCGGTGCTGATCAGGTCGTTGCCTCTGCTCGAGGCACGCGGCATCGTGGTGGTCGTTCTCGCCGGTGTCGTAGGCGTGATGGCGGGCATATTGGTCACGGCGATGAGCCAGATCGTGCAGGACCTGCACGGGCTGCTGTTCGGCGTTCAGCCAGGCGGCCGGCTTTCCGGCATGTTCTCGCTCGCCAATCCGATGCAGGCGCTGATACCGGCGATCGGCGGCATGCTGCTGGGGCTGACGGTGGTCTGGCTCAGGATACGGAAATTCCGCACGCCGATCGACCCGATCGAAGCCAATGCGCTCTATGGCGGGCGCATGTCGCTGACCGACACCTTCATCATCGCCGGCCAGACGATGATCTCCAGCGGTTTTGGCGCCTCGGTCGGGCTGGAAGCCGGCTATACGCAGGTTGGCTCCGGGCTGGCATCGCGGCTGGCGGGCATCTTCAGGCTGCGCCGCAACGATGTCCGCATCCTGGTCGGCTGTGGTGCGGCCGGCGCCATCGCCGCCGCCTTCGATGCACCGCTGACCGGCGCCTTCTACGGCTTCGAACTGGTCATCGGCATCTACTCGGTTGCCAATGTCGCGCCAGTCTTGACAGCCGCGATCTGCGCCTCGCTGACGGCAGAGATGTTCGGCGGCGTGCCGTTTCCGCTCGAGCTTTCGGGTCTGCCGGCGCTCACCGCCAGCCAGTATGTGCCGTTCCTGCTGCTCGGCCTGCTCGGCGGTGCCGCCTCGATCGCCATCATGCATCTGGTGACACTGATCGAGCGCGGTTTCGCCAGGCTGTCGATCGATGCGGCGCTGCGCCCCGTCATCGGCGGAGTCATCGTTGGCTTGTTGGGGCTGATCACGCCGCAGGTCCTGTCCAGCGGCCATGGCGCGCTGCATCGCGAATTCTCGATGAATTACGGGCTGGCCGTGGTGGCCAGCGTCTTCGTGCTCAAGCTGGCGGCGTCGGCGGTCTCGCTGGGGTCGGGTTTTCGCGGCGGATTGTTCTTCGCCTCGCTGTTCCTCGGCGCGCTGCTCGGCAAGGCGTTCGCGGATGTGATGATTGTCGTCTCGCCGGCAACCGGCATCGACCCTGCCGTCGCCGCCGTCGTCGGCATGACGTCGCTCGCAGTCGGTGTCGTCGGCGGTCCGCTGACGATGACCTTCCTGGCGCTGGAATCGACCCGCGACCTGACGCTGACCGGCGTTGTGCTGGCCGCCTCGATCATGTCGGCGATCCTGGTGCGCGAGACCTTCGGCTACTCGTTCTCGACATGGCGCTTCCATTTGCGCGGCGAGACCATCCGCAGCGCGCACGATGTCGGCTGGATGCGCAGCCTCACAGTCGGCTCGATGATGCGCAAGGACATCAAGACCATCTATGCCTCGACGACGCTGGCAGCCTTCCGCAAGCAAGTGCCGCTCGGCTCTGCCCAGCGGGTCATCGCCGTCGACGCGGGCGACCACTATGTCGGCGTGCTGATCGTGGCCGAACTGCACAGCGATCCTTCCGATGGCGAGGTGCCGGTGCGCGATCTTGCCAAATACAAGGACGCGGTGCTGGTGCCGAGCATGAACGTGCAGGCCGCCGCGGAAACATTCCAGCGCGCCGGCGCCGAAGAACTCGCAGTCGTCGAGGATTTCACCGACCACATCGTCTTGGGGCTTTTGACCGAAGGCCATCTGATGCGGCGCTATGCCGAGGAACTCGACAAGGCGCGCCGGGACCTATCGGGCGAGGGGTGACGGACGGCCAAGCGGGGGCCTGCGACAGTGGTTGCGGAGCCCTAATGCTCGATCGGTCCCTTGGCCATCACAAGCGCTGTGCCCGCGGTCGTCGGGCGTTCGATCATGCGCCGCACGCGGGGCGGTTCGTCGCCGCTGTGCAGGGCCCGCACGCGTTCGCCGATGACGGCGTCGGCATGGGTGATGCGTCCATTGTGCCTGATATATTCGATCCAGGTCGGCGTGTGATAATGCTCGATCCATACGGTGGGATTCTCGAGATCGCGCGCCAGCGTCCAGTTGCGGGCGCCGTCACGACGGCGGATGCGGCCGCGTTCGGCCATGATGGCGAGGAACTCCGGTTCGTCCTCGTGCCGGATCACATACTCGATCATGATGGCGATGGGACCACTGCGCGGCTTCAGGTCAAGCGCAAGGTGCGGTTCCTTAAAGCGATTGAGCGGGTCGAGGTTGAGCACCTGCTGTTGCGGCAGCGGGAGCAAAAGACCGATGGCGCCGCCGGCCAGCATGGCGACGCTGGCTGCGATCAGCGCGGTTTCGGCGCCGTGCGCATCGGCGACGACACCCCAGATCCAGCTGCCGAGCGCGATGCCGCCGAAAGTCGCGGTCTGGTAGACCGACAGCACCCGGCCGACCACCCAGCGCGGCGTCGCCATCTGCACCGTGACGTTGAAATGCGAAAGCGCGATCACCCAGCAGGCGCCGCCGACAAGCAGGCCGAGCGACGTCTGCCAGGCATGCTGGCTGACGGCGGCATTGAATGCGCAGACAGCGAAGCCGGCAAAAGCACAGCGCACCATCGTCTCGCTGGACAGCAACTGCCGCAGCCTGACGCTGATCAAGGCGCCGCCGACCGCGCCGATGCCGAAGGCGCCGAGCATGATGCCATAGGTCAGCGCATCGCCCTTGACGACATCGCGCGCCACCAGAGGCAGCAACGCAAGCACAGCGCCTGCACTGAAGCCGAACGCAGCACCCCTGACCAGCACCTTGCCGATGTTGGGCGACATGGCGACATAGCGCAGGCCGGCGCCCATGGCAGCCCCCAGCGACTCGCGCGGCAAGGTCGATACCGGCACGTCCGGCTTCCAGCGCGCCAGCACGACGATCAGGCCGATATAGCTCACCGCGTTCGCCGCGAAGGCGGCCGCGGCACCGGCCGCGGCGACGATGATGCCGCCGATCGCCGGACCGACGCTGCGTGTCAGGTTAAAGCCCATCGAATTGAGGGCGACGGCCGCCGGCACCTTGTTGCGGGGGACGATGTCGCCGACGGAGGCTTGCCATGACGGGCTGTTGAGCGCGGTGCCGCTGTCGATCAGGAAGGTGAAGGCGAGCAGCGTCCACGGCGTGATCAGGCCTGAATAGGTGAACAGGGTCAGAAGCACCGACACCACCAGCATGAAGGTCTGGGCGACAAGCATCACCTTGCGCCGGTCGAAACTGTCGGCGATGGCGCCGGCTACGAGTGCAAACAGCATGATCGGCAAGGTGGTCGAAGCCTGGACCAGGGCCACCTGATAGGGCGAGGTGGCGATCGTGGTCATCATCCAGGCGGCGCCGACACCCTGGATCAAGCCACCGAAATTCGAGACGAGACTTGCGCCCCACACGGCGCGGAAAATGCCGTGCCGGAAGGGCGCCAGCGCCGAGACGCTCTCGCTGTCCGGCTTTTCGTCAATCATTTGGGGTTCCTGCCATGTCGTGCCTGCTCGTCAGACAATCCGTTTGCGCAGACCGTTTGCCGAAAGTAGGGCATGGCGCCGCAAAGGGCAAAAAAGCGCATGGTCCAACAATGGGATAGAGGCGGTCCAGGCCTTGTCCGCCGTGGGTCCGGAGGTGCCGCGGGGATCGGCGGCGTCTGTCCTCGCACAATTGCGAACGGCATGCCGCGGCACACCATCCTGGAACAGGCTCAGAAGCCGTTCTGGATGCGCTCGAAGATGACGTTGGTGAAGGCCGATATCTGGCTGCCGATGAAGGGGCCGGTCAACGCCACCACCAGCATGATCGCGACGATCTTCGGCACGAAGGTCAAGGTGATCTCCTGTACCTGCGTCAGCGCCTGGATGAGGGCGATGCCGATGCCGACCGCCATGGCGACCAGCACCACCGGAGCGGACGCGACGAGCACCGTCCACACCGCGTACTGGACGATGTCGAGAGCGTCGGCCTCATTCATGGGACTGGCTCTCTGTCGAAAGCGTCAGCTTGCTGCCTTGACCGAGACTCCCGGACCGACGGCGACTTCGGTGCCGTTCTGCAGCACGGCGATGAGACCGTTGCTGGCGAGGCGCACCGAAGCCACGGTGCCCGTGGTCAGGCCGTCGGCGGAGGTGATCGAGCGCCCGATCAGTGCGTCGGCCTGCGACAGCGCCGAGGACTGCATGATCTGATTGAGCTTGGTGTTGGTCTGCACCGACTGCTCGACCTGAGAGAAGGTGGCGAGCTGGGCGACATATTGCGTCGAATCCATCGGCTTGGTCGGATCCTGGTTCTTCATCTCGGCGATCAGAAGCTTCAGGAAGGACTGGTAGTCGACCGCTGTCTTCGAGGTCGACGCCGTGGCCTGATTGGCGCCTGTCGGAATCGTCGTCGTCATGTCCACGTTCATCAGTATCGTGCTCCCACGGCCAGCGGGCGCTCGGCACCCAAAACATCGTCATTACCACCCAGCGCGCGGCGTTCGAGCGGATAAAGCGCGCGGATCGCCTTCAGCGCCTCGTAGATATGATCCTCGCCGACCATGCGGTCGATCTGTTTCAGCGCGCTGCAGATCTGGGTGTCCTCGAAGCTTGCCAGAAGCAGCGGCAGCGAACGGCGGAACATGTCGCGCGCCGCGGCGGCGCCGGCCGGGTTCATCAGCATGACCTGCAGGATGAAATAAAGCTGCTTGAGCGGCGTCGAGGCATCGTCGGCCTGGATCACGTGGCTTTCGAGCAGGAACTGGACGTCGTTCATCAATTCGACGGTGACCTTGCGGTCGACCCGGATGACGGCGCCGTTGATGTAGATCTTTTCGTTCGGCTTCAGCGATATCTTCAGCGTGTTGGTCATTGAATGCCGTCCCTGATGATCTGGGACACCTCGATCAACCCTTCGAAATTGTTGGTGCGGCCCTGACGGATGTCCTCCGCCTCGCGCAGCAGCCACAGGCCGATGGAAATGAGATTGGCGCGCAGTTCCTTGGGCAGGGCGTTGTCGCTGGAGCCAAGATCCTCGACGAAGGCGGTCCAGACGCGGTTGGTGAAGTGAAGCGCCTCGATCGCTTCCATGGAATCGTGGCCGGCCGCTGCTGCCGCCGCCAGCATGTCGATCGAGCGGGTCAGAAGCTCCCGCTCGCGGTCCTTCGCGTCGGCAACGGAGTTGCTCTGGATGTCGGCGTAGGAGAATTGGTACATCGTTGGGGCTCTACCGTTCCGTTAAGCGTTGTCAGGTCAGGTAATTCAACAGGCTGAGCTGCTGCAGGCGTGCGGTCAACGCGAAAGACGTTTCGATGTGCTGTGTCAGGTCCGCGACCCGTGTCGCGGCTGCCGCCGGATCGACGGCTTCCAGATCGAGAATGTGCCGTTCGAAAAGGTCGACCTGCGTTTTCATCCGATCGTTGGCATCGGAAACCCGCTTCTGGACGATGCCGGTCTCGGATTGAAGCTGGCCAATGCCGCTCAGCGCTTCGCCAACCAATGTGGTGGAGCGGCTGACAACCGTATTCTTCGCCGCCTGGCTGATGTTGCTGGACATCAGGCTGCTGACCATGGCTGCGGCCATGGCGAGTTTCTGAATGCCATCGCTGTTGGCGCTGGTCGAAGTCGGTGTGGTTTCGTTGAGTGCGATGCGGCTGACGATCTGCTGGTCGGTGGCGTTCGACCAGTCGCCCTGCCAACCCGCGCCCGTGAACAGCGGCGCGACATCGTTGGTGATGAAATCGTCCATCTGGGCGGCCGTGATGTTGGCCGCTGCCGGGTCGTCCTGGGTGAAACCGAAATTGGTGAGGAAAGCGGTATCGAATGCAGCCTTGGCGGGAGAGCCGGCAGCCGTGAAATCGTTGATCGGCTTGACGTCGGTGTTGGTGCCGGCAAACAGATATTCACCATTGACGCTGGTGTTGAGGATCGAGGTCAGCTGCTGGATGGTCGCCTTGCCGGAGTCCCGGGTGAGGCTGTTGGACGAGTCGCTTGAGGAAGCGGTGGTCAGGGCGGACAGGAAGGTCTGAGCGGCGCCGGAGAGCTGGCCAAGCGAGGTCTGTGTCGAGGAAAGCCTCGCGCCGACCAGGCCGTTGGAATCGATAATGACGTTGAGCCGGTCGAGATCGCGCGAGAAGGTGACGGACTGGGCGGTGCGCCCTCCGAGAGCCAGCCCGACATCGGCGACCCTGCCGGTCGACGCTTCCTTCGTGGCTTTGACGAGTTCGGCCTGCATGCGCATCTGCTGGGAGCGCATGGCATTGGAGATTGCGGCCGAGGAGACTGAAGTCATGGAATTATCCCACCGCGTTGAGCAAGGCCGTCAGCATGTCGTCGACGGTTTTCATCATCCGGGCCGATGCCTGGTAGGTGTGTTCGAGGTCGAGCAGCAACGACATTTCCTGGTCGACATTGACCCCGGTCGCGTTGGACAGCGCTTCGGCGCTGCGCGATGCCAGTGCTTCCTTGGCATCGGAGGCGGTCGAAGCCTGCTGGCGCACGCCCTCGAACCAGCCGATCGAACTGGCGGCGTAGTCGGATACGCTGGAGGTTGCCGAAACGCCGGCGGCGGGGTCGAAAGTCATCGGCTGGTCGAGCCGGTCGCCATAGGCGACCAGAAGGGTGGAATAGGACGCGCCGCCGCCCGTGTTGGCGACATAGGCCGCACCATTGGCGCCGCCGTCGCGCAGCAGCGTCGGGTTGCCGCCGGTGCTCGGGTCCATCGCTGCATTGACGCTGATGGACGCGGCAAGGCCGGTGACCAGCGTGCCGGCGGCCGGCACGGCCGGCGCTCCCGACCAGGTGAACAGGCCGGCGGCATTGGCCATCGAGGGTGCGGTCTCGGCAAAAGCGGTGATCAGGCCACGCGCGGTCTCGTCGAGCTGGCTCTGCATGGTCGAGGCGACGCCGTCGCGCAATTGCAGCAGGCCGGCAAGCGTGCCGCTGGCGCTGGTGTTGCCGCCGGCTCCCGCCGAGATCGGCACGTTGTCGATGTAAACGGCATTGCCGGCGGCACCCGCGGTATAGCCTGCCGACGCCGCGAAGGTGACCGTGCGCGGTATCGTCTCGAACAAAGTCGTGCCGTCGCCGGTGGTGATGACCATGTCATTGTCGCCTCGCGTGAAGGTCGACACCGGGACATAGTTCGAAATCTTCTTCAAAAGCGCGTCGCGCTGGTCGAGCGCATCGGAAACGTCGGTGCCGGAACGGGTTCCGGACATGACCGCCGTGTTGGCATCCTGGAACTGGCTGAGCAGCGAGTTCAGGTCATCGACGGCGGTGGCGATCTGGCCGTCGGTCTGGGTGCGGAAATCCTGGACTGCCTTGGAGCCCTCGTTGAGCGAGCGCACGACCTGTTTGGCGGCGTCGATGACCGAGGCGCCGAGGTTCTGGTTCGACGGCGAGGTGGCGTAGAGCTGCAGCGCCTGCTGCAGGTTGGCGATCGCGGTCGAGGGCGAGGACGCATTGTCGACGCCATTGACCGCGACGCCCAGCTGATCCATGCCGCTGTAGAGCGCGTTCTGCCCGCTCCAGGCCGATAGCGCGCCGAGATTCTGGCGAAACAAAAGCTCGTTGGCTGCGCGCTGGATATCGACCGAACGCGCGCCCGGCGCCGTGCTGGTGACGACGGCCTGGCGCCGCGAATAGTCCGGATTGGAGGCGTCGGCGACGTTGCGCGAGACAACGCTTGTCTGTCGCGCGGTGTTCATAAGCGCCGACTGGGCGATACTCAATGCGGTAGACAGTGACATGCGGGTCTTTCGCGGGCGACGCCCGTCTTATCTCTTCAGGTTGACAAGGACGTCCATCAGATCGGAACCGGTCTGGAAGACTTTCGAATTGGCGGTGTAGCTGCGCTGCGCCGCGATCATGTTGGTCAGTTCTTCGGCGATGTCGACGTTGGAATTCTCGAGCGCGCCGGAGATGATGGAGCCGAGTTTGCCTTCATTGGCAAAGCCGACACGAACCGCGCCGGACTCGGTGCCCTGCGAATAGACGTTGCCGGGCAGCGCGGTGAGCTGGTCCGGGCTCTGCACGTCGGCCAGCGGAATCTTGTAGAGCGGCTTGGTCGAACCGTCCTTGTACTGTGCGTAGATGGTGCCGTCCTTGCTGATCTGGACCTTGTCGATGGTGCTCGGCGCGTTGCCGTTGACCTGGGCATCGGAAACCGTGAAGCCGGCGCCAAGCTGGGTCAGCGCAGACAGATCGATATTGAGGGTGGCGCCGTTCGGCACGGTAAATGAAACGCCGGTGGGCGTGCCGGTGAGCTTGCCGGTGGTGGTGTCGAAGGTCAGGTTGGCCGAGCCCAGCAAGCCGCCAGCGGTGTAGGGGAACGATGTTCCAGCGGTGGCCTTCGACTGATCGAAGACCGCCACCTGCCAGGTGCCGGCGCCGGTGTTGGTGAAATAGACGTCGAGCAGCTTCTTGTTGCCGAGATTGTCGTAGGCGACCATCGAGGATTTCGACGTGTATTGCGCGGTCGCAGCGTTGGCGGCGGGCAGGTTGGCGGTCGCGACCGGTGTCGCGCCGGCCGGCAGGTTGCCGGCATAGCTGCCCTCGGTGCTCGGCGTTGCGGTCATTCCCTGGTCGGAGATGACAACCGGGACCAACCCCTCGAAGCCATTGACCGTCGCTGCCGGTACGCCGTTGTCGTAGCTGTACGCCATCAGCTGGAAGCCGGCCGAGTTGACAAGTCTGCCTTGACCGTCGGGAACGAAAGCGCCGGCCCGGGTCAGGTAGGGGGTGCCGCTCGGATCCTGGACGACAAAGAAGCCATCGCCGCTGACGGCAAGGTCGGAAACCGAGGTCGTGTACTGAAGCACACCCGGATCGCTGACCGCCTGGCGGATCGTCGTGGTGACGCCGCCGGAATTGTAGGCACCGCCGGTCGACGGCATGACCAGCGTCGAGAATTCGGCGGAGGAGCGCTTGTAGCCGGTGGTGTCGGAATTGGCGATGTTGTCGGCGACCGTCGATAGGCGGTTTGCCTGGGCGTTCATGCCGGAAACGCCGGTCCGCATCATTCCGTAGAGGCTCATCGAAACGTCTCCGCTGTGTCCATGCTGCTGGCTACGAGGCTACGCATGTTTTCTTGCGCGAGGCTGGCGCGGCGCTGCATCAGAAGACGAGCCGGTAGCCGAGGAAACGCTTGGAATCGATCGGGTCGGTGCCCAGCTTCTCGCGCAGCTTCTTGCGCAGTTTGCTGATGTGGCTTTCCACCACGTTCTCCTCGACCTCTTCGTCGAAGATGCCGTAGATGGCGTTGAAAACCTGGGTCTTGGTGACACGGCGCCCGCGATTGCTCGCCAGATATTCGAGGATGCGGCGTTCACGGCGCGGCAGGGGGAGGGGCTGACCGTCGATCTCGGGGTCGCGGCCATCCATGAAGATGCGCATGGCGCCGATCTCGGTGTAGGCGACGTCTTCCTGGGCGCGGCGGCGGATGGCGGTGATGCGGGCCAGGATCTCGCGGATATGGACGGGCTTGCGAATGACGTCGTCGACGCCGCTCTCGAACAACCGGAGCGTGTTCTCCAGCGAATGCTGTTCGCTGAGCGCAATCACCGGGGCGCCGGTGCGGTCGCGGATCTGGCGCGGAGAGATGGAACCCTCGCGGCAGTCGCCGATGAGGAAGGCCCTGACCGAGCGCAGATCGGTGTCTGCGGCAGAGTTCACCCACTCACCGAATTCGCCGGACGCAAAGCCTGCACAGGCGATGCCCTCACGATCGAAAAGTGAATTGTATCCCTCTGTTACGAGCTCGCGCTCGTCAACGATCACAATCATCGGCCCCGCCTTCCGAATCAAATCATTTGCCCCGTGAAGAGAGGCGTATCCGCTGGCGGGAATCCTGAACAACCGTCATTTCTTGTAGCTAGTTTCTTGGGAGTCTGGAATCGTTTCGGTTGCATTAGCGGGCGGCCAGATGTGCTTTCGGCGGCAAGTTCTGACCAAGTCAAACCAACAATTCGGGTTGTACGGTTTGTCTATTAGTAACGGGAAATGCGCTTACGGGTTGCAGAATCCGCGGGCGTTCGCGGTCCATTTTCCAAAGCCGGTGGCGACCATGTTGGCAATGACGCGGCAGACATAGATCTTCTGCGCCGGGTCGTTGTCGGGACCGGCATGATAGCGGGCCACGGCCATAGACCAGGTCTCGTGACGGGCATGAAGGCTGGCCAGGAAGCGCGCCGCATAGTCGACGTTCTGGCGTGGGTCGAGCATGTCCTCGACGCTGCGAAAATGCGATGCGTGGTAGTGGTGATTGATCTGCATGCAGCCCAGATCGATCAGGGTCTTGCCCTCGCGCCGGGCATTGGCGAAGGCGGCAAGGGCCTCGGTCCGGCTCCTCGGAAAGACTGCTTTTCCTTCTATATTCAAGGCATTGGGTTGAAGGCTGCCCTTGTTTCCGGTCTCCGTCAGGCCAACGGCATAGAGGATGCCGGCGGGTACGCCATAACGATCCGCGGCGCGCAGGATCTCCGGCTCGCAGGGGTTGGCCGCGGCTGCGGCGGCGTTTGCCGCGCTAGATAAAGATATCGCTGCCAGCGCGCTCGCGAGCAGGCGAAGTGCCGCGGCCGTAGTCCTGCGCGTCATCGTTGCGTTTCCCTGAGGATTGCTGGCCCGGTTGCTGGCCGCCGGCTCCACCATTGCCGCTGCCCGAATTCCCCGGTTGAAAGGATGCTGGATCGCGGCCTGTCGCCGCCGCCATAGGAGCGGTTGCATCCGCCCGGGTTGTAGCGGGAACTGCTACCGAAGGTTGCAGTATCGTGACCTTGTCAACCTCGAAGCCGAGCCCCCGCAGCGACTTGACGATGGCCTCGCTGTCGGCCGACAGCCGACGATAAGCGTCGTGCGTTTCCGGCTTCAGCTCAATCGAGAGTTGTTCCCCGGAGAGGCGAAGATTGGCCGTCACCATGCCGAGTTCGGCGGGGTGGAGTTCGATCTTCAACACATGTGTCGGAACGGCAACAGAGCTGGCCAGATGGGTGGGCGTGGGTGAGGCTGAAAGCGCCTTTTGCGGCCCGGCGTCGGTGGCTATGGCGTTGATCACATTGAGGGCTGCCTGGCTGATGGGACTCTGCGGCGGTGCGGGGAAGCTCCGTTCCGACACCACGTCGATGCGCGCAGTGGGCAGGGACTGTTTTCCCGCTTCGGGACGCATCGAGGACTGGACATCCTCGATGCTCTTCATCGCATTCGCGGCGTGCTTCGACCGCACGCCGGGCACATCGGCAGCCGGCGCGTCCGGCAGCTTCTGGGCCGCCGCCGCGGCGTCGCGTTTTGTCGCGCTGGAGGCAGCGCTCGGTGACTGACCGTCAAGCGCCGTCAAAGGTCCGTCGACGATCGACGCCTGCTCCGGCTTCGACATGGTTTCGAGTGCTTCGCGTCCGCCCGCGGCTTTTGGCCGGTAGGTCTTTGGCAGTGAAGCCTGCCCATCGAGCGCCGGGTCCGACGGATTCTCGCCGGTGGTCGTATTGCCCCCGGCTGCCTTGGCCGTTGTCGAGAAATGCCACAGGTCATGAAACGCGATCAGCAGCGGCAGGTCGTCCTGAAGCGGCTCGGCGTCCGGCGCCGTCTCTTCAGCGTCGGCCTTCGCGTTTGCTTCCAAATCGTCCTTGCCGGTTTTCACGTTTGCCACTTTGGCCGAGATGGTCCTTGCGGGCTCGGCCGATGCTGGTTCGGCCTTGGCGTCATGCCCGGCAAGGCCGAACCAGCA
>NZ_RZPQ01000008.1:0-27099 GCF_003999135.1 Mesorhizobium sp. M7A.F.Ca.CA.004.06.1.1
ACTCGACACTGTTGGTGCGCGAAACCGTGGCGCCGGTCGTGTCGCCCGAATTCCTCGCCGGCCGCGCCATCGCCTCACCGGCCGATATCGGCCGCCTGCCGCTGCTGCACATGGCGACGCGTCCTGGCGCCTGGACCGAATGGTTCGAGCATCAGGGCCTGAGCGCGCCGACCGGGCCCGGCATGCAGTTCGAGCAGTTCGGCACCGCCGCCCAGGCCTGCATGGCGGGGCTCGGCGTGGCGCTGCTGCCGCTGATCCTCATTGCAGGTGAATTGCAGCGCGGCCAGCTGGTGCCGGCGCCAGGCCGGCCCATGCAAAGCCGCAGCGCCTACTATCTCGTCGTCCCACACGACAAGCGAGGCCATCCGCCAGTCGCCAGTTTTCGCGACTGGCTGCTGGGCCAGGTCGAGAAGGAGCCGGCCGTTCTGGCGTGGTAGCTACTTCCGCTTCAGCGCATCCGCCAAGGCAGCACCGAATGCGCCTTGCTGTGCCGGCCGCTCCGGCTGGCGTTGCTGCGGTGCCGGCGAACGTGGTGCCGGCCTGCCGCCACCATTGTCGCGTGGCCCGCCACGCGGTGCGCCACCCTCGCCGCCATCCTTGCGCATGGAAAGCGCGATGCGCTTGCGCTTGATGTCGACGTCGACGACCCGCACCTTGACCACATCGCCGGCCTTGACCACCTCATGCGCGTCCTTGATGAACCGGTCGGCCAGTTGCGAGACATGCACCAGCCCGTCCTGATGCACTCCGATATCGACAAAGGCGCCGAAGGCGGCCACATTGGTGACCGTGCCTTCGAGCAGCATGCCGGGCTTCAGATCCTTGATGTCGTCGATGCCGTCGGCGAAGGTCGCCGTCTTGAAGCCCGGGCGCGGGTCGCGGCCCGGTTTTTCCAGCTCCGCCAGGATGTCGCGCACCGTCGGCAGGCCGAAACGCTCGTCGACGAAGACGCGCGGGTCGAGTGCCTTCAGCGCGGCACTATCGCCCATCAACGACCGCACATCGCGCCCGCAGGCGGCGACGATCTTCTTCGCCACGCCGTAAGCTTCCGGATGCACAGAGGAGGCATCGAGCGGTTCGCTGCCATTGGCGATGCGCAGGAAACCGGCGGATTGTTCGAAGGCCCGAGGTCCGAGCCGCGGCACCTTGAGCAGATCTTTCCGGCTGGCGAAGGGCCCGGTCGCATCGCGATGGGCGACGATCGCGTCGGCCAGAGACGCGCCGAGACCTGAAACGCGCGCCAGCAGTGGCGCCGAGGCGGTGTTGAGATCGACGCCGACGGCGTTGACCGCGTCTTCCACCACCGCCTCCAACGAGCGGCCGAGACGGTACTGGTCGACATCGTGCTGGTACTGGCCGACGCCGATCGATTTGGGCTCGATCTTGACCAGTTCTGCCAGCGGATCCTGCAGCCGCCGGGCAATCGAGACGGCACCGCGCAACGACACGTCGAGGCCGGGGAATTCCGCCGCCGCCGTCGCCGATGCCGAATAGACCGAGGCGCCGGCCTCGCTGACGATCACCTTCAGGGGCTTCGGACCACCATCCGCCGGCATGTCGGACAGCATGTCGGCGACCAGCTTTTCCGTCTCGCGGCTGCCGGTGCCGTTGCCGATCGAAATCAGCTCGACCTTGTGCAGCCGGATGAGCTTGGCGAGCTCCGCCTGCGTGCCGCGCACATCATTCCTGGGCGGGAACGGGTAGACGGTCGTCGTGGTCAGCACCTTGCCAGTGCCGTCGACCACCGCCACCTTGACGCCGGTGCGGATGCCGGGGTCGAGCCCCATAGTGGCGCGCGAACCGGCGGGCGCCGCCAGCAGCAAATCCTTGAGGTTACGGGCGAACACATGGATCGCCTCTTCCTCGGCCCGCTCGCGCAGGTCGCGCATCAAATCGAGAGTCAGGTGCAGCGACAGTTTTATCCGCCAGGTCCAGCCCGCCACCTCCATCAGCCAGCGGTCACCCGGCAGGCTGCCTCCGATGGCATAGGCATTGGCGATCATCCGCTCGACCGGCTTCACCGGCGACGTATCATCGGCATCGACCTCGATGTCGAGCGAAAGCACCTCCTCGTTGCGGCCACGCAGCATCGCCAGCGCGCGATGGCTCGGCACATTTGCCCAGCGCTCGACATGGTCGAAATAGTCGGAGAATTTCGCACCGGCTTCCTGCTTGCCGTCGACCACCCTGGCGCGCATGAAGGCGCGCTCCTTCATGTAGCTGCGCAATTTTCCGACCAGATCGGCATTCTCGGCGAATTGTTCCGACAGGATGTCGCGCGCCCCTTCGAGCGCTGCCTTGGTATCGGCCACCTCTTCGCTGACATAGGCCAGTGCCAGTTCGGCAGGCACCAATGAGCGGTTCGCCAAGATGGCTTCGGCCAGCGGCCCCAGCCCGCGCTCCCTGGCGATCTCGGCCTTGGTCCGGCGCTTGGGCTTGTAGGGCAGGTAGATGTCCTCAAGTTCCGCCTTGGTGCTGGCGGCGACGATCTTGCCTTCAAGCTCCTCGGTCAGCTTGCCCTGTTCGCGGATCGAGCCAAGGATGCTGTCGCGGCGCGCATCGAGCTCACGCAGATAGGCAAGGCGTTCGGCAAGATCGCGCAATTGCGTGTCGTCGAGCCCGCCGGTGACTTCCTTGCGGTAGCGCGCCACGAACGGCACTGTCGCGCCCTCATCGAGCAGTTCAATCGCCGCGGCCGCCTGTTCGGGCCGCGCGCTGATCTCGGCCGCGATGATGGCTGCAATGCGCTTGATGTCGGATGCCATGTCGTACCTGCTCTCGTCCAAAGAGCGGCGACCATAGGCGCAGACGTCCGGTCCGCCAACCGCCGCGTTTCCATGAGCCCGGCGGGTCCACAGGAAAGCGCGCGCTAATGTGGCGGCCAAGCGAGGATCAGACCATCCGGCTCAGCGCCTCGAAGAAGGCGACGATCTCGACATCGAGCGGATCGTCGACCGGCTCGGGCTGCGACGACATCTTGGCGATCACCACTTTGGTCCTGGGATCGACATACAGCCACTGGCCATGAATGCCGATGCCGCAATAGGCGCCGTTCGGCAAGCCCGTCTGGTACCATTTGTTGCGATAGCGGCCCTTCGGGAACAGCGGCTGCATCGCGCCGCGCTGCCAAGCGTCGGAACTGCCGCCGCTAGCAACCGTATCGCGCACCCAGGCTTCCGGCACGATGCGGCGGCCATTGGCCACCCCGCCTTGCCGCATCATCTCGCCAACACGCGCCAGGTCGCGCGGCGTCACCGAAATACCGCCGGCCGTGCGCGCCGTGCCTTCCATGTCGACGCCGATCGAGGCTTCGCCGACAGCGCCGAGCGGCAGCCACAGCTTCTCGCGCATCAGGTCGGTGAACCGCTGGCCCGACGCGCGCTCGAGCAGCAGTCCGAGCAGGTCGGAATTCGGCGAGCGGTAGCGGAAGGTCTGGCCATGCGGCTCTGCAAGGCGTTGCAAGGTCAAAATGAATTCGCGCAGGCTCTCCGTGCCGCCGCCCGGATTCCACAGCGTGGCGCGACGATAGCGGGCGAAAGCGCTCTCCGGATCGAGATAGGCTTCCTCGAAATCGAGGCTGACGCTCATGTCGAGCACATGCCGCACGCTCGCATCGCCATAGGCCGAGCCGGCGGCTTCAGGGATGTAGGCCGTCACCGGCGCTTCCGGGTCGAATACGCCCTCGCCTTCCAGAATGCCGGCAATGATGGCGGTCAGCGACTTGCTGATCGAAAAGATGATGTGGCGGGCGCCGAAATCCATATGCGGGGCGAACCAGTCGCCGACGATCTTGCCGTCTTTCATCACCGTCAGTGCGTCGGTGCTCGAACGCGCGAGAAATTCAGCCACTGTCTCCGATGTGCCGGCGATCGCGACCTTTTCGCCGAGCAGGCCGCCCATATCGCGCACGGGGGTTTCGACAACGCCCGACGTCGCCGCCACGCGGGCGGTCGGCACCAGTTCGCCGAGGTTCTGGAACGACCACCGGTTGAAGGGGTTCTCGCGCCAGTTGGCGAGCACCACCTGGTTGCGCCGGAAGCCATAGCGGGTCTCGAACACGGTCTTGCCGGTCATGGCGTTTCCTTCCGGGTCGTTTTTTCTTTGTGGGGGCTCAGCGAAGTGCCGTGGCGATAGCGTGCACGGCCTTCAGCGTCGCTATGGAATAGGCACCATTGGCGAAATCCGGCCAGGTCGAAAGCTTCACCACGACCATTCCGGTGTTCCAGTCGATATGGATCATCTGACCGAACACGCCGCGGCACATCAGTGCGCGCGAGCGCGGATCCTCGATCCAGAACTGGTTGCGATAGCTGCCCTCCGGCAGGCTGGGGCTGAAGTCCGGCCCATGCCTGCCGTTGCGCGTCGCCTCGACCCAGCCGGCCGGCACGACGCCGCCACCATTGTCGAGGATCAGCTGGCCGAAGCGGCCATAGTCGCGCAGCGTCGCGTTGAAGCCACCGTCGGCCACCGCATAGCCGGCGCTATCGACCGTGAAGCAGGCGCTTTCATCAGCGCCGAGCTTTTGCCAGAGTTCTTCCGAAACCACCTGCGGCAGCCGTTTGCCTGTCACCCGCTCCATGATGAAGGCAAGCACGTCGGTCTCGATCGAGCGGTATTCGAATTGAGCCCCGTGCGGGCGGATCGTGTCCTTCAAGCCGAGGATCAGCTCGAACATGTGCGAGGGCCAACGAAAGGCCGGATCGCTGTCCAGCGGCACCGGCTTCCAGCCGGTGGCGACATCGACCTGGCCGATGTCGGAATAGCGGTCGGTATATTCCTCTGAGAAACGGACGCCGCTGGTCATGTCCAGCACATGCTGGACGCTGGCGCCGGTCCAGCCGGTAACGCCGAGTTCCGGCAGGTAATCTGTTACCAGTCTGGCCGGATCGATCAGGCCGCGCCCGACCAGTATGCCGAACACCGAACCGGTAACGGACTTCGCCATCGACTGCGACAAGTGCAGCGTGCGCTCATCCATGCCGTTGAAATAGCGCTCATAGGCGACCTTGCCGTCCTTGAGCACCAGAAAGCCGTCCGTATAGGTCTCGTCGAGCAACCCGGCGAGCGTCGTCGGCATGCCCTCGCTGTCCTCGACCGCCAGCCCGTCGAGATCAACCTCGGCGCGTTCGAAGCGGTGGCGATGGCCATTGCCGCGCCAGACTTCGGCGGTCGGCAGAATTTCACGGATGTGCTGGAACGCCCAGCGGTTCCACGGCGGCCGGTCCCAGTCGAGCTTCGGCGGTACCATGGCGGGCGGCGAGCCCTGCATGATCGGCGGCCGCGCGTCGCTGTTGCGGTATGACTGCATGAGAATCCCCTGCCGCCGCATGCCGCTCTTCAGTTCACTTGAATGAGGGCGGTCTGCACAGCGGACGAAAAAGCCCCCGATTGGGCCTTTCGAGTGACGAACGCCCGACGCCATGGCGAAGAGCAATGCCGGCAGGCCAGGTGAGGGGCGGCGCGAACGCTGCGAATTCAGCGCTACCCCTCATACGGCCCTTGACCCGCCGTCTTCCAACTCGCGCGGAAGAAGGCGGAGTGCCGCTATTTCTGAACGTCCGTCCAGATGCGCGTGTAGAGTTGCTGCACCTCAGGCGAGCAAGGGGTGAGGAACTCGCCCGCTTTCTCCAGTTCTGGCGGTACCACCAGTTCGGGCGCATCCTTCATGTCGGCTGGCAAGAATGCCTGCGAGCCCTTGATGCCATTGGCATATTTGGCGAAGGCGGAGATCATGGCGGCGTTCTCGGGATCCATGATGAAGTTCATGAACAGCTTGGCGTTGTCGACATTCTTGGCATCCTTGAGGATGGCAACACTGTCCATGAAAAAGGGGAAGCCCTCCTTCGGGTAGCCGAACTTGATGTCGGGGTTCTTGATGCGCGAGCGCATGATGGCGCCGTTCCAGTAGTAGACGGCCGAATAGTCGCCGGCCGGTAGCTTATCGGTCACGCTATAATCCATGGCCAGCCATTTCGGCTTGGCCTCCACCAGCTTGTCGCGCACTTTCTTGAGCAATTCCTTGTCGTCCGTGCACCAGTTGCCGCCCAGATACTTGATGGTGGCGAACAGCACGTCGTTCATTTCCGGCGCGACATTGATCTTGCCAACCAGTTCCTTCGGCGGATCGAGGAAGATGGCCGAGGTGTTGATGTCGCCGTCATAGACCTTTGTGTTGACGCCGATGCCGGTCACGCCCCACTGCCACGGAACCGTATAATGACGGCCCGGATCCCAGGGAACGTTCACCCAGCGCTCGTCGACATTCTTGAAGTTCTCCATCTGGTCGGGCCGGGCCTCAAGCAGAAGCCCTTCCTTCACCCAGATCGGCACGTAGTTGGCCGACGGCACCACAATGTCGAAGCCATGACCACCGGCGCGTACCTTTGCTAGCGCGGTGTCGTTGGAGTCGTAGTCGGTGGTCGTCACCTTGACCTTATAGGTATCCTCGAACTTCTTGATCATCTCGGGGCTAGTGTAGTCGCCCCAATTAAAGATGCTGAGTTCGCCTTCCGCATACGCGCTGCCCGCAAAGGCAAACATTGCGAATACCGCCGTGGCAGCCGTGGTCTTCCATTTCATTGCTATTCTCCCGTTTGGCAATCGTTGGTTATGGCTTGCGCCTATTGACGAAGTAGAACACGGTTACGAGCACCACCGACAGCGCAAGAAATACCGTGGCGATCGCATTGATTTCCGGGCTCGTTTCGCGCCGCAACTGGCCGAGCATGTAGGTGGGCAGCGTATCCTGGCCGCCGGACTTGACGAATTCGGTGATGACCACATCGTCGAGCGAAATGACGAAGGCGAGCATGAAGCCCGCGATGATGGCCGGCCTCAAGAGCGGCAGCGTCACGAAACGGAAGGCTTTCCAGGGCGTGGCGTATAGGTCGGCGGCTGCGCGCTCCAGCGTCAGGTCCATGCTGTCCAGCCGCGCCCGGATCGGCAGGTAAGCGAACGGGATGCAGAAGGCGGTGTGGGCGGCGATCAGGTAACCGAGTCCTGAGTAACCGGTCCAGACCTTGATGCGCGAGAACACGATCAGGAGCGCGACGCCGGTGACTATCTCCGGCACCATCAGCGGCTGGTTGATGAAGGCGTATTTGAAGGTAAGGCCGGGATAGGGCCGCGTGCGGGTCGTGGCCAGAGCAGCCATGGTGGCGGCGATCGTCGATAGCGCGGCGGCCGAGACTGCCAGCACGAGCGAGCGGACGGAGGCGTCCTGCACAGCCGAATTGTGCCAGGCCGAAATAAACCAGCGCAGTGAGACGCCATCCCAGCGCGAAAGCGAATCCGCCGTGTTGAACGAATAGGTGACGAGCGCCGCGATCGGCAGATAGAGCGCGAAGAAGGTCAGAAGCGCCATGAACCCGAAGCCGGGTTGCGCCTGGATGTCGAACGGACGCTTAGCCATGGGCTCCCTCCGACCGGGATGCGTTGCGCACGTAGAACAGGAGCGCGATCATCACCAGCACCATGAGCGTAATTGAGATGGCCGCGCCAAGCGGCCAGTTACGGCCTGCGCCGAACTGCAGTTCGATCAGGTTGCCGAGCATCATGTTCTTGCCGCCGCCCAGCACCCGCGGAATGACATAGGCGCCAAGCGAGGGAATGAAGACCAGTATCGAGCCGGCTATGACGCCGGGCTTGATCAACGGGAAGACGATGCGGCGCAGAACCTGCCAGCGACCGGCGTAGAGGTCATATCCGGCCTCGACCAGCCGGAAGTCGAGCTTCTCCATCGAGGCGTAGATCGGCAGCACCATCAGAGGTAGGTAGACATAGATCATGCCGAGCAAGATGGCCGCGTCGGTATTCATGATCTGCAGCGGTTGCTTGATGATGCCGAGCGCCATCAGCGCGGTGTTGACCAGCCCTTCGTTGCGGATCACCTGCTGCATGGCGAAGGTGCGGATCAGGAGATTCGTCCAGAACGGAATGGTGACGAGGAAAACCCAGACCTCGCGCGTCTTCGGCGGTCGCGTGGCGATGAAATAGGCTGTGGGGAAGCCGAAGAACAACGTCAGCACGGTGGTGTAGAACGACAGGCTTATCGAACGCCAGAAGATCGACAAATGCGCATCGGCGAAGGCCAGAGTGTCGTCGAAGATGTCGCGCTGCAACAGCACCGACAGCCAGCCATCGGTGGAGAATTTCCACACCACGCCGCCATAGGGCCCCGGCGTCAGGAAGGAATAGATCACGACGATCAGCAGCGGGCCGGACGCCGCCAGGAAGATGATGATCAGTGCCGGCGCCGACAGCACCCACCGATCGCGGATATCTCTGCGTTCGGCTTCCTTGGCGACTTCTTCCGCGCTCGCCATCAGTCCCTCACCACTTGCGCGGCGTCATTGCCGATCACGATGCCGACCTTGTCGCCGCGCTCGAAGCCGCAACCGGCGCTGCGCGTGTTCTGCTGGCGCACGGTGAAGACCTCGCCGCTGTCGAGCCGCACATGTATATGAGTGTCGGTGCCGAAATAGACGATGTTGTCGACAGTGCCGGACAATTCGCCCTTGTCCTTGGTCAGCTTGGCATGCTCGGGCCTCACCACCACGGTGGCGTTGTCCTTCGGCTGGAAGCCCTCGGCAACGGTCGCCTCGATGGTCGCGCCGGATTTGAGTGTGGCGCGCGCCTTGCCATTGCCGATGTTCGAGACCGCGGCGGTGAGAAAGTTGGTTTCACCGATGAAGTCGGCGACGAAGCGCTCCGCCGGCTTGTCGTAGATGTCCCACGGCGAGCCGACCTGCAGGATCTTGCCCGCCGACATCACCGCAATGCGATCCGACATCGTCAGCGCTTCTTCCTGGTCATGGGTGACGAAGATGAAGGTGATGCCGGTCTCATGCTGCAGTCGTTTCAATTCGATCTGCATGTCCTTGCGCAGCTTGAAGTCGAGCGCCGACAGCGGTTCGTCGAGCAACAGCACCTTCGGCTGCGGCGCCAGCGCCCGCGCCAGAGCCACGCGCTGCTGCTGGCCGCCGGAAATCTGGCCGGTGCGGCGGCCGGCGAGAGCTTCCATCTTGACCAGCTTCAGCATCTCGGCGACGCGCGCCTTGATCTCGGCCTTCGGCTTGCCCAGCATTTCCAGGCCAAAGCCGATATTGTCGGCCACCGTCATATGCGGGAACAGCGCGTAGGACTGGAACACGGTGTTGACCGGCCGCTTGAAGGGCGGCAGCGGCGCGATGTCCTGGCCGTAGAGCAGGATCTCACCGGCGGTTGGAAAGTCGAAGCCGGCGATCAGCCTGAGCAACGTCGTCTTGCCGCAGCCGGATGGCCCCAGCAACGTGAAGAATTCGTTCTCGCGGATAGATACCGAGACCGTGTCGAGGGCAGCTACCTGCCCCTCACCTGATCCGAAAATTTTTCTGACGTTTACTACTTCAATCGCATTCCGATCCGGTTTGTCCGGCACGATTACGCCTCACTGTTGACCCCGCTCTTGCTGGCGGAGCTCTTCCCCTGTTCGATGTGACCACATGGCCGGTGGGTTGGCAAGCCCGGCATTGGGTCACAGTTCAATCAGTCATTGAGGCCTGCAAGCCCCATGCCATAGTCAGGCCTGATAGGTGACCTTGCCGCCGCAAATCGTCGTCACCGGCCGCACCTTGTGCAGGTCGGCCGGGGCGGTGTTCTCGATATCCATCGACAAAACCACCAGATCGGCCATGTAGCCTGATTTCAGCGTGCCCTTGCGGTGCTCGGCGAATTCGGCGTAGGCGCCCTCGATCGTGTAACCGGCGATCGCTTCATGCAGTGAGAAACTCTGGTCCGGGTCTCTTTCTGCCCACGGTTTGCGCAACACTGCCGCCTGAATGCCCAGGATCGGATCGATCGGCGACACCGGCCAATCCGATGCGAAGACGACATGCGCGCCGGCATCCTTCAAGGTCCGCCACGCATAGCTCAGCGGCCAGCGCGCCGGCCCGATGCGCGATACCGTCGGCTCCAGTGGAAAATCCATTGCGCCCGGCGGATGCGGCGGTTGCATGGAGGCAATGACGCCGAGTTCGGCGAAACGCGGCACATCAGCGGTGGTGGTGACCTCGATGTGCTCGACGCGGTGACGGCTGTCGCGCTTGCCGTTCGCCTTCTGCGCCGCCTCATAACCGTCGAGCACCGCGCGCACCGCGCCGTCGCCGATCGAATGCACGGCGATCTGCAGCCCGCGTCTGTCGACCGCGACGGCCAGATCGATGAACTGTTGCGGCGTGAACAGCGGCTCGCCCACCCAGTCGAGCCGGTCGGCATAAGGCTCGACCATGACAGCTGTCCAGGAATCGAGAACGCCGTCGTAGAACACCTTGACCATGCCCGACGACAGCCATTCGCTGTTGTAGCGTTCGGCCATATCAGACGCCTTGTCGAGCATGTCGAGCGTCATGAAATTCTTGTAGTGGAACGGGATCTTGACGCGGCAGGGCAAGCCTTCCTCGGCGTCGATCTCGGCCAGCAGCTCAAGCTGATAGAGATTGCCGTCCATGTTCTGGATCGAGGTGATGCCGTGGCGGGCGCACCAGGCGAGCCCGCGCCGCATGATGTCGCGGTCGGCGTCCCGCTCCGCCGTCGTCGGCATCGGGTCCGGCTCGCCGCCGGTCGACAGCCCCAGCCGCACCCGGCCTTCGCCGGCAAGATCGAGCACCGGGCCAAAGGCCTCGCCTTCGCGCAATTCACCGGCGGCCAGACCATCGTCACCCATGACGATCTCATTGCCCGGACCAAGCGTGCGCCCCTGCAGGATGCCGGCCATTTCCAGCGCCTTGGTGTTGGCCCACATGGTGTGATGGTCGGGCGCCGCCATGCAGAACGGGCGATCGGGCAAGATGGCGTCGAGGTGATGGCGCGTCACGCGCTCGCTGCCGAGCACGGTGTAGTCGACGCCCTGGCCGACCAGCATCTTCGCGTCGGGCCGGGTCGGCGCATAGTCGCGGATCGCCTTCTGCAGCGCCTCGAAGCCATGAATACCGGTGAGTTGAAGGTGGGCAAGTTCAGCCCCGCCCGAAAACAGATGCATATGGGCTTCGATGAACCCCGGGACCACCGAACCGCCCTTGGCGTCGATGACCCTGGTGGCCGGTCCCTTGAACTCTTCGATGGAGGCGCGGCTGCCGATGGCGACGATTGCGCCATCCTTGACGGCGACAGCCTCGGCGGTGGGATTGTCGTCGTCCATGGTCTGCACGAGACCGTTGATGACGATCAGATCCGCATTGTGACCCGCACCTGTGACAGACATCGCGACTCCGCGCTTTTGACGACTGACTGGGACCGATAAACCCTCTTGTCCAACAACCTGCCACCCCACCGGAGCGACGCCATGGACGAAAAAGAATGCCAGTGCGCTGTCTTGGAAATTCCCCTTGTCATCCCGAGAGGCAGCGTGGATAAAGAATGCGACTGATTATTCGCGTTTGTCAACATGCCGAATCTGGAATGTATTGTGGACAGCAAGCTCCCACCATGTTGAGACCGGGCGGGGAACGAGGACATCGGACAGTGAAGCGCAGTCTCGATCGCAAAACCAGGATAGCGCTCGAACCGCGCAAACAGCCGCGGCAACAACGCTCCAGCAAGGTGGTCGACCGGATTCTCGACGCAGCGCTGGTCTTGACGCGGGAGCAAGGAACCAAGACGCCCACGACGCTCGCCATTGCGCAGCGCGCAGGCTTGTCGGTTGGTTCGATCTACCAATACTTTCCCAACAAGGAAGCCATTCTTCTGGACCTCGCCCGGCGCTGGCTGTCATCCTTTCCCGAGGTGATCGCCAAGCGTATCAAGGTCGCCCCGCCCACCAACCGTGAAGAGTTTCGGCGCGAAGTGCGCAAGCTCTTCATCGACACGTCCAGACTCTACCTCGAAAACGCCAGCCTGATGCCGGTGATCGAGGCCATTTCAGGCAATGCCGACCTCAGGCCGATCCAGAACGAATATGACGAGCAGATCATCGCGCTCTACGCCGCATGGCTGCAGCATGTGAACCCGGCGCTTGAAGACAAGATCGCCAGCCGGCTCGGCGTGCTGATGATGGACGTCGGGCACGCCTGCCGGCTTGTCGGGTTGAAAAGCGACCGCAAGACATACGACCTCATCGAGGATGATGTGGAAAGAATGTGGCTCGCTCTGGTGAGCCCTTATCTCAATCTTGAATCTTGACTGATTTCGCACTTCGAGAGGAATTTATGAAGACTGTTTTCTCCCCCCTTCACGCCGGCCATGCCGGCCAAATGGAACTGGTCACATCAGCCATCGTGCCGGGTTTCGAAAAGCCATCGAGGGCCGAATTCATCAAGGCACGGGTCGAAAGCGAGAAACTGGGTCCCATCATCGCGCCGCACGAACATGACCTCGCCGCCGCCAAGCGCATCCACAAATCGGACTATATCGACTTTCTTCCGACGGTCTGGCCGCAATGGCTGCAAGCAGGCCTCACGGGCACGGCGATGCCCTTCACCTGGCCGACGCGCGGCCTGCGCGGCGACGTGCCGCCAAAGCGCGTCGACGCACTGCTCGGCTATTATTCCTTCGATGCCGGCGCCACCTTCGTCGAAGGCACATGGGCTGCGATCAAGTCTTCTTACGATGTGGCGCTGACCGCCGCCGGCCTGGTCAAGGATGGCGAGGCTTCCGCCTTCGCGCTCTGCCGTCCGCCCGGCCACCATGCCGGGGCTGGCTTCATGGGCGGCTATTGCTACATCAACAACGCCGCCGTCGCCGCGCAATGGTTCCGCGACCAGGGCGCCAAACGCATCTCGATCCTCGATGTCGACTATCACCACGGCAACGGCACGCAGGAGATCTTCTACGACCGTGCCGACGTCCAGGTGCTCAATCTGCATGGCGATCCGATGGTCGAGTACCCGTTCTTCCTCGGCCATGCCGACGAACGCGGCGCGGGTGCCGGCGAAGGCTTCAACATCAACTATCCGATGCCCTTCGGCACCGACTGGGATGCATGGAACGCCTCGCTCGAGGATGCCTGCGCCAGGCTCACCGCTTATGCACCGGATGTCGTCATCGTCTCGCTGGGTGTCGATACGTTCGAGAAGGACCCGATCAGCCAGTTCAAGCTGAAGACATCTGATTATCCAAAGATCGGCCGCCGCATCGGCGGGCTCGGCCTGCCGACGCTGTTCGTCATGGAAGGCGGCTATGCCGTCGAGGAGATCGGCATCAACGCGGTCGGCGTGCTGACCGGGTTCGAGGATCGGTAAATGCCTGTCGTCCCGGAGCATCTAGCGGTTTTGGGACAACGACAGGCATAAGCAAGGGACGGCCGGGACCGGGCGGCAACATCCCCCGGTTCCCACTATCGGGCCAAGGCACCAGCCTTCGGCACGGCAACCGGCGCGCCCATCTGTTCAATGCTCCCGAGCCTGGCGAAATCGACCGGCCGCCGAAATGGCCGGCGAAGGTTTTCGCGTCCCGGTCTTCTGTTCCGAGGCGCGAAAACCGACCTCTGAGTCGCACGTGTGTCCATCGGATTCGATTTTGTCAAATCGCGTTTGATGTCAGATTCAACTGCGGGTAGATTAGACCCGAATCAGCCGGTCCTTGGGGGGCGCGGCGAACACCCAAAGTCTCTTGTTCCGGAGCTTTTCCGGCACCAGACGCGGACGGCTTCGCGTTCCCTGAATGGATTCGGGATTTGGTTCGGCGCAGCCCTGCGCCACGCGTGTGTCTTCGTCAAAGTAATGCGTATTCGGGTTTGGCGGCTGGCTTCCAGCATCCGGACAGCAGAAACGATTCCGGCCAAAAGCAACAAGAATGAGCAGTCCCGCCGCACTTCTTCAATCCGACACATTGGGCTCGCGCCTGACGTCGCGCGGCGATCTCACCAGCTTTTTCATGCAACTGACCGCCGAGATCGGCGCCGACAGCTACATGTTGGTCGCCATTGTCCACGACCAGGACCGCAACGATGCGCGCATCGTCTCCTCCAACTGGATTTTCGATGCCATCGAGCTGATCGGCAAGCGGCTGATCGCCGGGCTCGCGCAAGGCGCGCTCACCGTCGCGCCAGGTATCCGTCCACATCCGCTCGTGGCATCCCGGGCACCAGAAACAGACGGATTGATCACCGGAGAGGAAGCCCGCCTTCTCGACGTGCTCGGCCATGCCGAAATCTATTCGCTGCGCCTTAATGTCGGTCGCCAGCGCCTGTTCGCCCTGTTCTCTGCGGCGACCGCCGGCAGCATCGACCAGCCGGCGTTGATGCGGGCGCAACTGAAATGCTGCTACGCGCTCTCGCACATCCCGCAACTGATTGCCGCTGCCGCCATGCAGGATCCGTTGTCGGATCGGGAGCGCGAATGCCTGTTCTGGGTTTCCGAAGGCAAGACCACCGACGAGGTCGCCGTCATCCTTGGCGTCTCCTCCAACACCGTCAACAGCTACATCACCCACGCCATCCAGAAATTCGCGGCCAGCAACCGCGCGATGGCCATCGCCACGGCGATCAGGAGCGGCATCATTTGAAACACGCCGATATCAAGGAAACGGCCGAAGCCCTTTTCAACGAGCAGCGCAACCCGTTCGGAGCCTTCACCCTTGGCTCCGAAACCCATCACGCGGTCACCATTCCCGATGCCGTGCGCCGCTGCCGCTGGATCGCCGTTGACATGAATGCCTCGGCTTTCGGCCTCTTCTTCGTAAGCCCCTCGCCCGAGCGGGCGCGGCTCGTGCCATGCTTTGATTCCGACTATCCGGGCATTGCCGTGGCGACCAAGTTCATCTCAGGCGCCAACGGCGAGGAGATCGTGCGCCACACCCGCCTCTCGACCGAACCGCGCTGGTGGACGGATGACGGCGTCCTTGCCATGGTGGAGCTGTTTACCACTCTCGCCTGGACCGAGCAGATGGCGGCGCTGGTGCCCGGAACCAGCGGCATCGCTTTTCCCGTGCACGCCGACCGCGGCCAATGCGGTCTTGTCGTATTCCTGGGCTCGGAGATGACCTTGCAGCAGGATGCGCTCTACGAAATACACGCCCGCTGCTTTTCGCTGTTCGCCGCCGTCGCCCGCATCCGTCCGGGCGATACCGGCCGCATGCGGGCAATCTCCAAGCGCGAGCTCGAATGCCTTAAGCTGACCGCCAACGGCAACACCAGCGAAGAGATCGCGCGGCTCCTGAAACTATCGGTGCACACCGCTAACCAGTATCTGACCCAATCGACCCAGAAGCTCAACGCCGTCAATCGCAACCAGGCCGTGGCCAAGGCGCTGCGGCTGGGCTTGATCGAATAGGGGTTTTCGACAGGCAGCTCGATAGCGACCGACGTCAGCGATAGGCGAGCGGCTCGACCTTGCGGATACGCGCCTGTTCGATCACCGCCTCGAGCAGCGCCGTATTGTGCTCCGGGTCTTCGCCCGGCTTCTCGAACGACACGTAGTTGACCGCCACCGAAGCGCCGAGCTCGCTCAGCGTCAGCTGGAAATAGACGGTGACGCCGGGCGGCCTCAGTTCCAGATCGAGCACGATGCGCGGGCTGCCGCTCCAGTCGACATGCGCCTCACCACCATGGCCAAGCCGCAGAGTGCCCGGCATGAAGAACAACTCGACCGCTGAATCGACCAGGTCCGACAGGCACGCGAAATGCTCCAGCCGGATAAAGGCGATGTAGTCGGCGACATCGATCAGCCTGAGTTCCCCCACCACCTGCTCGATGGCGCTGGCGACTATGATCTCGCGAGATTTTGCGTGTGGTTGCCGGTTCATGAAATCTGTCTGCGCTCAGCCTTTTTCGAGTAGACGATCCGCACCAGTTCGGCGACGGCCTGGTAGAATTGTGACGGGATCACACTATCGACCGAAACTTGCTTGTACATGGAGCGGGCGAGCGCCACGTCCTCGAAGACCGGGATGTTGTGTTCCCGCGCGATCTCGCGGATTTTCAGCGCCACCAGATCCTGCCCCTTGGCCAGCACCATGGGTGCCGAGTCCTCGTCGCGCACATATTTCAGCGCGATCGAGAAGTGCGTTGGGTTGGCGATGATCAGCGTCGCGCGCGGCACCGCCGTCATCATCCGCTTGCGCGCCCGGTCGCGCGCCAGCGAGCGCAGCCGCGACTTGACGATCGGGTCGCCCTCGGACTGTTTGAACTCGTCCTTGACCTCCTGCTTGCTCATGCGCAGATCCTGCTTCCAGTGGAAGCGCGACCAGACGATGTCGATTGCCGCGATCAGCCCCATGACGAAGACGATCGCCACCAGGATGTCGACGGCGATGCCGCGGATGACGAGACCGAATGCGACCGGATTGGTGATCATCCCGGCGAGCAGCTTTCGGTGGTCTTCCGACAGCGTGAAGCTCAGCACGACGATGGCAAACCCGACCTTGCCGAGTGACTTCAGGAACTCGACCCAACCCTGGATGCCGAACAGCCTGTTCCATCCCTTGGCGATCGAAATGCGCGAGAGTTGCGGCCGGATCCGCTCGCCTACGAATTGCGGCATGTTCTGGAACACCGAGGCGCCGATGCCGGCGACGGTCAGCAGCACCATCAGGCTCAGGATGGCGCGGCCAACCTCGAGGAGGACGATCTTGTAGAGCGCGATGACGTCGGTCTCGGTGTCCATCGGCCAGGCTTCCGGCTTCTCCAGGAACATCGACAGGAACATGCCGAGATCGATGATCGCATCCTTGGCGTAGAAGACGGTGAACACCAGGATGGCAACGAACGAGGCAAGGAGCGCTGTCTCCCGCGAATGGGGCAGTTTGCCCTGTTCGATGGTGTCGCGGATCTTCTTTTCCGTCGCCTCTTCGGTTTTCGAATCCTTGTCGACCGCGTCAGCCATGGCGCGGCCTTAGGCGGCGTCTTGGGTCGAGGGCAGTTCGAAGGCGCCTTCGCGCGACAGCCGGATCGTCGTCGTAACGATCGTCTTGCGGGCCGCCGTGATGTCGGCGAGAGGGACCCCGTCCGAGCCCTGTCCGAGTTCGGCTTCGATCATGCGCCGCGAGCGGGCGCCGATGGCCGACAGCACCGATTCTGCGAGTGCGGCCGAAGTGCCGCGCAGGGCCAGCGTGACCAGTTCGGTCGAGAGCCCGTCGAACAGCAGCACCCGGGCTTTCTGGGTGAGCAACGGCAAGTCGTCGAAAGCAAACAGGCGAGCCCTCACACCGTCGAGATCAGGCGTGCCGGCTGCTTCCAGATCCTGCATGACCTCCTCGAGCAGCGGCTTGTCGAGTTCGTTGAGAACGCTGGCGACACGCGCCTGCCCGGCCGAGGTGTCCTTGGTCGAGGTTTCCGCCAGCACGCTGGCGCGCAGCCGGTTTTCGACGATCCTGGCGGCAGCGTCGGGAACATTGGCCATCGTCACCATGCGCTTGATGATTTCTCCACGCATCGGCTTGGTCAGTGTCAGCAGCACGTTGGCCGCCACCTGCGGCGCCAGCTTCGACAACACCATGGCCGCCGTCTGCGGATGCTCGCCGGCCAGGAAGGCACCAAGCCGCGCCGGTTCGAGCTTTTCGAGTTCGGGCCAGATCGGCGGCGGGCCTTCCGGTGCGACCTCGAATTTCTTGTCGCCCATGATCGCGCTCATCTCTTCGGGCGAGAGCGATTCGTTGAGGATGGTGTCCATCCTGTCGGCGGAATCGAGCAATCCCGCCCCTTCCGTGAACTCGGCCTCGAACTCGGCGACGATGCGCTCAAGATCGCTTTGCGGAATCGTCCGCAGCAGGCGGGCGCCCTCGATCAGGGCCTTCAGTTCTTCCTGCTTGAAGAATTTCAGCAGGCGGCTGGCCGACGGCTTGCCCATCGCCACAAGTATGGCGGCCGCCTTCTGCGCGCGGGTCAAGGTCACCGGCGTCGTCATGCCACTCGCCTCCGCTGCCACCGGCAAGCCCCGCAAACCATGTCTAGGCGCCCTTCGTGCCGGCGATGATTTCGGTCAGCCTGATGCCGAACCGCGACGGATCGCTTTCCAGCACGGTGATCTCGCCGCGCGCGATCTTGCGGCCGTTGACCACGACGTCGACAGGTTCGCCGATGCGGCGATTGAGCGCCACGGTCGACCCTTTTTGCAGCGCCATCAGATCGGAGACCGGCATCTCGGTGCTGCCGAGGATGATCTGGACATCGACGGGGATGTTCATGATCACGCTCGAATTGGCTGATGAGGCCGCCCTGAAGGCCGCATCGGGGCGTTGCTCCTCTTCATGCAGGACACCGCGCAACTCTTCGATGGCGCGATCGAGTTGCTCGTCCGGCTGGTCGAGGTCGGCTTCCGCCTTGGTTTTGGCCATGATCGTCTCCAAATGCTCAGGCGCGTCCGGCGGCAGCCGGCATCAGCCCGTCGATAAAGTCCTGCCCGGCGTCGTAAGGATGCCTGATCCGGACGGTGTAATTCTGTCCCAGTTTGCCGAACTCGCATACGAACAGCGTCTTGCCCCGTGCGCTGAGACGCGCCTGGGACTGGGCCGTTTCCTCGAATTCGATGACGTCGCCGATTTCGAAACCGGCGAGATCGCCGAGCGTCAGCCGCGCCAGCGGCATCGTGGCCTCGAGCGCCACGGTGGAGCGCATCACCTCTTCCGAAAAGCGGGCGCGCCAGCTGGGGCCGTGATCGTCGTCGCTGACAGGCACGGCTCCGTCGCGGCTGGCCAGCACGACGCGCTGCGGCATCGTCACCGTGACGGTGCCACTATCGGCCGGCGTCGAGATGCCAAGCACGATGCGGATTGCCGCGCCATCGCGCAGCACATACCGCTTCGCCTCGGTGCCGGACATCGCTCGCGGCGCGGGCAGGCGCAGGTCGAGCGAGCGCTTTCCCGATCCGTTGAGGGCCTGCGCGACCTGCTGGAACACCATGGTCGAAACATCGATTTCGATCTGCGACAGATCGCGTTCGATCGGCGATGCCGGCAGATCCGGGTCGCCGCCGAACAGCGTGCAGACCATGATCGCGATCGCCGGAGCATCGATCACCAGGGTCATCGCATCAGAGGACGCCGACGAGCCGATCACGGTCATGGCGAACGTGTCGCCGGCACGCGAACGCGCCTCGGGAACGCGGCTGACCTCGATCGCTTTGAGGTCGACGACGACCGGAACGCCAAGCTCGCTGGTCAGGCTTTTCTGCAACAGCGGTACGGCGCGTTCGGCCATGGCGCGGCCTGCGTCGATGACCTGCGCGGCCTCGCCGCTGTCGCCGACCAGACGCTCGATGATCAGCGAACGCGCTTCCGCTGGGCTGCCCGGACTGGTCATGACAGTGCTGGGACCGATCTATCGCGCATCGTTCAGGCGGCCTTCTTTTCGACGGCACCGGTATTCATCGTGCTCTGTTCGACGGCATCGATCGTCGGCCGTTCATAGGACGAGATGGTCTTGCGGCCGAACTCGATCGCTACCTGCGGCAGCGCACCGTTCATGTAGGCCAGCAGTGTCTGCTTGACGATGATATAGAGGCGGTTCTTCTTTTCGCGCACCGTCTTGATCTTGGTCGCGACCGGTCCGACCACCGAATAGGACAGGAAGATGCCGAGGAACGTTCCGACAAGTGCGGCACCGATCAGACCGCCGAGGATTTCCGGCGACTGGTCGAGCGCGCCCATCGCCTTGACCACGCCGAGCACGGCGGCGACGATGCCGAGCGCCGGCAGGCCATCGCCCACCGCCACCATCGCGTGATAGGCCTTCATCTTGTCGGACCTGATGGTCTGGATCTCTTCGTCCATCAGCGCCTCGATCTCGTGCGAGCGGGCATTGCCGATGATGATGATACGGCAGTAGTCGCAGATGAAATGCGTCAGGTCATGATTGTGCAGCACGGTTGGGAACGCCTGGAAAATCGCCGACTCTTCTGGATTGTCGATATGCGCCTCGACCTCGCTGCGGGATTTCGACCGCAGCTCGCGCATCAGCGAGTGCAGCACGCCGAGCGTCTCGAGATAGTCCTGTTCCTTCGGCACCGCCTGCTTGAAGGCTTCGAGAATGGCCTTGCCGGTGTCCTTGACCGTCTTCATCGGATTGGCAACGAGGAAGGTGCCAAAAGCCGCACCACAGATGATCACGACCTCCCATGGCTGGATCAGCACGTGAAGATGGCCGCCCATGGCCATGAAGCCGCCAAGGACGCAGCCGAGCGTTACCACCAGTCCAATCAGAATGCCCACGACAGGTCCTTCCGCATTTCACATCAGGAGCTAGGGATAGTCCCCGTGCCTTGTGTGAGGCTTGAATCGAGGGCTTGGAAGCGATTCAGTTTCGCGCAAGGAAGTAGGGGTATTGTGCCGGCATAGCTTCGGCCGGAGGCACGTCTTTGCTCAATACCTTTACGAGCTACCAGCTCATCACCAAGGACATTTCAAAATCGATCGACAGGATCGAGCAGCAGCCCGTGGTTGATCGCGACACCAAATATTATCTCGCGAATATCACCAAGGTGAAATCGATCGACGATTTCGTCAAAAACGACCGTTTGTTCAAGTATGCCATGAAGGCCTACGGGCTGGAGGACATGGACTACGCCAAGGCCTTCATGGTCAAGGCACTCAAGGAAGGCGTCTCCGATCCCGACAGCTTCGCCAACAAGCTGACCGACAAGCGTTACGCCGAATTCGTCAGCGCCTTCAACTTCGCCGCCAACGGCGCCGATGCGACCATCTACAACAAGACACAGCAATTGGTGACCAAGAACTATGCCATCCAGGCCCAGATCGCCGGCCTCGATCCCAATTCGGCCTATGTGAAGGGCGAGACGACATACTATCTTGCCAACATCACCAAGGTGAAGTCGATCGACGATCTGATGTCGAACAGCCGGCTCTACACATACGCGCTGGCGTCATTCGGTCTCGACTCGGCGACGGAGGACAAGGATCTCATCAAGCGGGTTCTGCAAGGCGGCGTCCGCGACCCCCACAGTGTCGCCAACAAGATGACGGACAAGACCTATGCCGCGCTTGCCTCCGCCTTCAACTTCGAAGCCTATGGCGAAAACACCACCACCATCAATCCGGCGCAGCAGCCGACCGTCGACAAATACATGCGCCAGACCCTCGAAGAGGATGCCGGTCAGGCCAACCAGGGCGTGCGGCTGGCGCTTTACTTCGATCGCAAGGCCCCAACCATCACCAGCTGGTATGACGTGCTGGCCGACACCGCGCTTGCCAGTGTCGTGCGCACCGTGCTCGGCCTGCCCGATTCCTTCGCCACCGCCGACGTCGACAAGCAGGCGCAGCTGTTCGAGCAAAAACTCGACATCTCGGATTTCTCCGACCCCGAGAAACTCGGCAAGTTCCTGACCCGCTTCACCAGCATGTACGAGATCAACCACCCGACTTCATCGGCCGTCACCTCGGTCAGCGTGCTATTTGCCCAGCCACTCACCGTCGGCATCTCCACCGACCTGATGATGGCCATGCAGAAATTGAGGTTCTGAGGCCATCATGCGGGACAGCCTGTACGTCGCCCTTTCGTCGCAGATCGCGCTCGAGCGGCGCCTCGACACCATCGCCGACAACGTCGCCAACGCCTCGACGATCGGCTTTCGCGCTACCGGCGTGAAGTTCGAGGACGTCGTCTCCGGCACCGGGCAGAAATCGGTATCCTTCGCCTCCCCGGGCAAGACCTACCTTTCCGGCGCCCACGGCGCCTTGAGCGAGACCGGAAATCCCTTCGATTTCGCCATCCAGGGCGATGCCTGGTTTGCCATAGAGACGCCGGTCGGCACCGTCATGACCCGCGACGGCCGCTTTTCGATGAACGAGAACGGCGAGCTGATGTCGATCGAGGGCCACCCGGTGCTCGATGCCGGCGGCTCGCCGATCCAGCTTGATCCCCGCAACGGCCCACCCAAGGCCGGGGCCGATGGTTCGTTGCGCCAGAACGATCAGCTTGTCGGCTCGATCGGTCTCTACAATTTCGACCCAGGCCCGAACTTCGTCCGCTACGGCAATTCCGGCATCGTTCCGGCACGCACCCCGGAGCCTGTCACCGACCGCTCCGATGTCGGCGTCGCCCAGGGTTTTCTCGAAGAGTCCAATGTCAATCCGGTGCTGGAGATCACCCGGCTGATCATGGTCCAGCGCGCCTTCGAGAACACCGCCGCCCTGATGCGGCAGACCGACTCGTCCACAGACGAGGCGATCAAGACGCTCGGCTCGAAATAATCCATGTCGCTCGACCAACCATCCCTGCGCGCACCCGAAAGACAACTCCAGCCGGCGCCGGAAGACCGGCTTGCCGCGCTGGAACGGGTCTGGCGGCGTTTCGCCGACGCCGAGGCGCTGCTCAAGCGCGGCGGCCGCGTCATCGAAGTCACGCCCACGCACTACAAGGTGCACGGCCTTTCCGGCTTCGCCAGGCTGGGCGACATCGTCGAGCAGCGCGGCGATGCCGGTGCGCGGCGCGGCGAGATCGTCAAGATCGGCCGCGACGAGGCCGTCGTGGCACCCTTCGAACGCAGCGCCGATTCCGGCATCGGTGATGCCGTTTTCCGCCGAGGTCCGCTCGTGGTGGCGCCGCATGCCTCGTGGCGCGGCCGCACCATCGACGCACTCACCAGGACGATCGATGGCGGCCCGCCGCTCGCCCGGGGAGACGACACATCGCGCGGCGCCCAGACGACGCCGGGAGCCATGGCGCGGCAACGCGTCGGCACTGCCTTCATGACCGGCGTCAAGGTCATCGACATCTTCACGCCGCTCTGTTTCGGCCAGCGCCTTGGCATCTTTGCCGGCTCCGGCGTCGGCAAGTCGACGCTGCTCGCCATGCTCGCCGGCGCCGACGCATTCGATACCGTCGTGGTGGCGCTCATCGGCGAACGCGGCCGAGAAGTGCGTGAATTCCTCGAGGATACTATCGGCGAGAGCATGGCCAAGACCGTCGCCGTCGTCGCCACCAGCGACGAAAGCGCCATGATGCGCCGGCGTGCGCCGGACACCGCCATGCGCGTCGCCGAGCATTTCCGCGACCAGGGGCATCGCGTTTTGCTGGTGCTGGATTCGATCACCCGCTTCGCCCACGCCCTGCGTGAGGTGGCGACGGGGACCGGCGAGCCGCCGGTCGCGCGCGGTTATCCGGCCTCGGTGTTCACCGAACTGCCCAAGCTGCTCGAACGCGCCGGGCCGGGCGGGGAAGGCAAAGGATCCATCACCGCCATCATTTCCGTGCTGGTCGACGGCGACGATCACAACGATCCGGTCGCCGATTCCGTGCGCGGCATCCTCGACGGCCATGTCGTGCTCGACCGTGCGATCGCCGAACAGGGTCGCTATCCCCCCGTCAACCCGCTGTCGTCCATATCGCGGTTGGCCGGAAAGGCCTGGAGCGTAGAACAGCGCGCGCTGGTGACAAGGCTGAAGTCGATGATCTCGCGCTTCGAGGACACGCGCGATATCCGGTTGCTTGGGGCCTATCAGGGGGGCGCCGATGCCGAACTGGACATCGCCGTGCGCCAGGTGCCGCTGATCTATGAGGCGCTGACGCAAGCGCCGAAGGATCGCCCGTCGACCGACCCGTTCTCCGATCTCGCCCGCCACCTCAAGAGCAAGCTGAAGGCCGATGCCGGAGACTGAACGCGAATATACCGAGCGCATCCTGCGCGACATGATCGCCGAGGCCAACGCCGTGGAGCAAGCCGAGGCTGACGAAGCGAGAACCGCCAAGGCAAAGGCCGCCCGTGACATCGCAGCCAAAGCCGAGGCCGTTCTGGCCAGAGCCGTCAAGCCAATCCTGCCACGAGCTGGCAAAGCCGATCCTGATCTGGCCAGGCCCGTCGAACCCGCTCTGCCCCGGGCTCCCCAGGCGGTGGCTGCCGAGATGACGCAGGCCAGCCGCGACTCGCTGATCGACGGGCTGTTCCCGCGCACCGAATGGCCGCAGCCGCCAAAGGCACCGTTTCCCCGACTGAAGAAGAAGTCCGACCGACGCAGCGATTTCGTCATAGCCGCGCTCGGCATCACGCTCGGCCTGATCTGCGCCCTGTTTCCCTGGTACATCTTCTTCAACCAGGACCAGTTTGGCGTCCAGGCGATGAAGTTCGGCGGCACCGGCTCCAATTCCGGGCGAGCGGGCGGCGGCGTGGTCGCGCAACGCAGCGCGCCGCTGACGGCAAAGGATATTCCCGCGGCCAATCTCGATCTTCTTGCCACGGGGACGGTGCGGGACGACGCCAATCCCGCAGCCGCACCCGACGAGCAACCGTTTCCGGCCGACGCGGCGAAATTCCGCATGGTTCATGTCGCTAACGGCCGTGCCATGATCCAGGACGACGCTGGCCTCTGGATCGTCCAGCGCGGCTCGATACTGCCTGACTCCAGTCAGGTGTCCTCCATCGAGCAGCGCAACGGCAAATGGGTCATGGTCACCAGTGCCGACCGGGTGATCGAACTCTCCAGATAAACGATCTCCGGCTCCCGCCATCCGCAAGGCCCGCGCAAGACTGGCGGCCTAGTCTCTGGGTACCTGCTCGGAGATTCCCATGGAGCCCGTTTCCCTTTTCGACCTCGCCGCCAAGCAAGCGCAATGGCTGGCCGTGCGCCAGTCGGCAGTCGCCGGCAACATCGCCAATGCCAACACGCCAGGCTATACGGCAAACGATGTCGAGCCATTCGAAAAGGTGCTCGACCGCGCTGCCGTATCGCTGCAGGCGACCCAGGCCGGCCATCTCGGCAATGCGGCGACCAATGCCGGCTTCACCATCAAGCCGCAGGAGAATGACGGCGTCGTCATGCCGTCCAAGAACTCGGTCGTTCTGGAAGACCAGTTGCTGAAAGCCGGCGAGGTGCGCCGCTCCTTCGAACTCAACACGGCGATCGTCAAGGCGTTTCATACGATGATGATGATGGCGGTGAAGAGCTGACCATGGACGCACTGACCGCAGCCCTCAAAGTCGCAGCATCCGGCCTCGGCGCCCAGTCGGAGCGCCTGCGCGTGGTTTCCGAAAATCTCGCCAACGCCCAGTCGACCGGCACCGCGCCCGGCTCCGATCCTTATCGCCGCAAGACCATCAGCTTCGTCTCCGAGCTTGACAGGGCCTCCGGCAGCTCAACCGTTGCAGTGAATTCGATCGATCGAGACCCCAGCGACTTTCCAGTCGAGTTCCAGCCCGGCAACGAGGCAGCCGACGAGAAGGGCTACGTCAAGATGCCCAACGTCAACGTGCTGATCGAAATGGCCGACATGACCGAGGCCAACCGCTCCTACGAGGCCAACCTTCAGGTCGTCAAGCAGGCCCGCGACCTGATTTCCATGACCATCGACCTGATGAGGAACCAGTAATGATCAGCGGTATCGGAGCGCTTCAGTTCAAGCCGTCGATCGGCGGCGACGACACGGCCACAAGCCTGCTCCAGGGCGGTGCGACACCTTCGGCCGGCGGCACCATCGGCACCTCCTTCGCCGAGGCGCTGAGCCAGGCAGCCTCCAAGACCGTGAACACGCTGCAGAATGCCGAGCAGGTATCGTTGCAGGCGCTCAAGGGCGACGCCGACACCCGTCAGGTGGTCGACGCCGTGATGAGCGCGCAGCAGGCGCTTCAGACCGCCGTCGCCATCCGCGACAAGGTGGTTTCCGCCTATCTCGAAGTCAGTCGAATGGGCATCTGAGGAATTCCGCCATGAAAGCACTCGCCATCGCCGCCACCGGCATGAATGCCCAGCAGACAAATCTGGAAGTCATCGCCAACAACATCGCCAACATCAACACCACCGGCTACAAGCGCGCCCGTGCCGAATTCTCCGACCTGCTCTATCAGGTCGACCGTACACAAGGCGTGCCCAACCGCTCCAACGCCTCGCTGGTGCCGGAGGGCGTCTCGATCGGCCTCGGCGTCAAGACGACGGCCGTGCGCAACGTGCACACCCAGGGCGAACTGACCAGCACCGGCAACAGTTTCGACCTGGCGCTGACCGGCAGGGGCTGGTTTCAGATCGAGGGTGCCGACGGCGGCACGCTCTACAGCCGCGCCGGAGCTCTCAACACCAACGCCACCGGCCAACTCGTGACGGTCGACGGCGCTGCCGTCATTCCGGCAATCAATGTTCCCGTGGATGCCGTCGAGGTCATCGTCAACAAGACCGGCCAGGTCTTCGCCCGCATCGATGGCCAGACCGACCTGCAGAACCTCGGGCAGCTTCAGATCGCCAACTTCGCCAACGAGGCCGGCCTGGCGCCGCTCGGCGACAATCTGTTCCAGGAAACCACGGCTTCGGGGCCGGCGAATGTCGGCGTGCCGGGCGATCCCGGCTTTGCCACCATCCAGCAGGGCTATCTCGAAGCCTCCAACGTCGACCCGGTCAAGGAAATCACCGAACT
This sequence comes from Mesorhizobium sp. M7A.F.Ca.CA.004.06.1.1, assembly GCF_003999135.1. Lineage (NCBI taxonomy): Bacteria > Pseudomonadati > Pseudomonadota > Alphaproteobacteria > Hyphomicrobiales > Phyllobacteriaceae > Mesorhizobium > Mesorhizobium sp. M7A.F.Ca.CA.004.06.1.1. Next base: position 26,264 of record NZ_RZPQ01000008.1, read on the forward strand.
GATCTCGGCGCAGCGCGCTTATGAGATGAACTCCAAGGTCATTCAGGCCGCCGACGACATGGCCTCCGTGGTCTCCAAGAACATCAGGTAACGCATGATGTCGACGCCCGGCCTCCTGTCCGCATTCCGCCGCACCGCGCTCGTCCTTGCGCTGGTGACCGGCACGATGCCGGCTTTTGCCCAGGAGTCGACCAACCAATCGGCCACCCGGATCGCCAGCAATCAAGCTGGCGGCGAGGTGGTGCTTATTCCGAGCCGGGTAATCTATCCCGGCGAGACCATCAACCTGGCTGCCCTGAAACAGGTCACCCTTATCGTCGGCAAGCGCAAGCCGGAGGCGGTCGCCACGCGAGCCGAAGAACTGGATGGCAAGGTCGCCAAGCGCACGCTGCTGCCCGGCCGCTACATTCCTTCCACCGCCATCCGCGAGGCCTGGCTGGTCGAACAGGGTGCTTCCGTGCAGATCTTCTTCATCGCCGGCGGGCTGACGATCTCGGCCACCGCCGTGACGCTGCAGCCGGGAGTTGCGGGCGACCTCGTCAAGGTTCGCAACATCGACAGCGGCAAAATCCTGTCCGGCACGGTGATGGCGGACGGAACCATCCAGGTCAGCGCTTCATGATGCGCGGGCTTACCCTGATGCTGGCAGCCGTGCTTGGCCTGCAGCCGGCGCTGGCCGATGGCCTGACGTCGAAGGCCAAGCGCGAGCTCGCCGCCAAGAATGGCGGCGTCTACAGCGATCCCGAATATGATCCGGCCACCACCAGCCGCATGTTCCGGGTGTCGACCGGGCCAAGTTCGCTGCCGCCGGGCCAGGTCGCCGCGCGCATCAAGGA
>NZ_RZPQ01000900.1:0-2141 GCF_003999135.1 Mesorhizobium sp. M7A.F.Ca.CA.004.06.1.1
GTCCATTGTCCAGATGCCGGCCGGCATTCCCGTGGGCACGCTGGCCATCGGCAAGGCGGGCGCTGCCAACGCAGCCCTTCTAGCCGCCGCCGTGCTGGCCCTGAACGATAACGAGCTTGCCGTCCGCCTGGATGCCTGGCGCGCCGCGCAGACCGCCAAGGTCGCGGCAGAACCGACGGATACGCCGTGAGCCTGCCCGCCGGATCGACCATCGGCATCATTGGCGGCGGCCAGCTCGGCCGCATGCTGGCTGTTGCTGCCGCCCGCCTCGGCTACCGCACCGTGGTGCTGGAGCCGCAAGCGGATTGCCCCGCGGCACAGGTCGCCAACCGGCAGATAACAGCCGCCTATGACGACCCGGCCGCCCTTGCCGAACTGGCAGGCTCGAGTTCCGTCGTCACCTACGAGTTCGAGAACGTGCCGGTTGCAGCCGCCAGTGCGCTGGCCGCCAAGGTTCCGGTCTATCCGCCGGCGCGTGCGCTGGAAGTGGCGCAGGACCGGGTGGACGAAAAAACATTCCTCAACGGCATCGGCATTGCCACCGCCGATTTCCACGCCGTCGACAATGATGACCAGCTGATCGCGGCGCTGAAAGCATTCGACGGCAGCGGTGTCCTGAAGACCCGGCGCATGGGCTATGACGGCAAAGGCCAGCGCGTCTTCCGCAACATGGAAGCCGGCGGCTTCGCCGGCACATGCGAGGCGATGGGCAATGTGCCTCTGATCCTGGAGGCCTTCGTGCCGTTCGAGCGCGAGATATCGGTGATCGCGGCGCGTGGGCTGGACGGTGCGGTTGTCGCTTACGATCCAGCCGAGAATATCCATCGCAACGGCATTCTCCACACATCGACCTTGCCGGCCGCCATTATGCCGGAGACGGCGGAAGCGGCCCGAACGGCCGCATCGAAGATCCTGTCGGCGCTGAACTATGTCGGCGTCATCGGCGTCGAGTTCTTCGTGCTGGCGGACGGCTCGCTGCTGGCCAACGAGATCGCGCCGCGCGTGCACAATTCCGGCCATTGGACGGAAGCCGCCTGTATCGTCTCGCAGTTCGAGCAGCATATCCGCGCCATCGCCGGCCTGCCGCTCGGCGCCCCGGACCGCCATTCCGACTGTGTGATGGAAAACCTGATCGGCGACGATGTGCTGCGCGTCCCGGAGCTTCTCGCCGAGCCCGATCTGATGCTGCATCTCTACGGCAAGGCCGAAGCGCGGCTCGGCCGCAAGATGGGGCATTTCACTCGGATCAGCCGTCGCGCCTCATAGGGTTGCCTACTGCAAATCGTCGCTCTCGTCCTCGCCTGGATTGGCGCAACTCACATCGCCTTCCTCGCAATTGGCCGCGGCAGCGAGCTGCTTGATGCGATCATTGGTCAATCTGGTCAGGCATTGCGATACTGCCATCGGATGGATCGAGCCGCCTTGACTGGCGGCGGTGGAATGCGCGCATTCGGCATCGCGAAAAGTGATCCAGGCGCGCTGCGCCACCTGCAGCAATCTCTTGCCGCCGGCGTCATCCGAGCTGGTAAGGTCCTGATAGGCCTTGTTGAGCTTGGCGTCGGCCGCCTGATAGTCTTCGCCGGCACAGATGTTCATCATCTGCTGGCTATCGTCGCTGCGGTCGCATTCCTGCGCGCGAGCAACCGAAGCTGCCGCCAGCAGGACAAGGCAGGCGGACAGGAACATTCGGCGCATGGTTCTCTCCAAATCACTTCACGGCGACCGCATCATCCCAGCCGGCCCCAGGGCCGCGCAATGCCGCAAGGCCGACATGGCGGATAATTGATGACAGGGACGATTCACAGCCGCTATGGAGCACGCTTGCGGTTGACAGGGACAAGGCTCCTCGTTTATGAGCCTCCCACAGTTCAAAGGCGCGTCTTCTGGCGCGCCTTAAAATTTCGACCCGGACCGGGTCCACACCGACAGGCAAGACCATGAAGATCAAGAATTCGCTCAAGGCGCTGAAGGCGCGTCACCGCGACAACCAGTTGGTTCGCCGCAAGGGCCGCGTCTACATCATCAACAAGACCGCCCCGCGCTACAAGGCACGCCAGGGCTGAGTTTTCGGGCAGGAGGCTGTTGCCTCCCCCCATTTGATGCTTGTTGCCGCCTGCCGGCATTTTCACGCCAAATTCAGT
>NZ_RZPQ01000901.1:0-2140 GCF_003999135.1 Mesorhizobium sp. M7A.F.Ca.CA.004.06.1.1
TCTCAGCATTGCGCGCAATCTTTTCCTTGGGCGCGAACCGGTCAAGCTGAAATGGCTGGGCGTGTTCGCGCCGCTCGATTTCGCCAAATTGCGCGATGCGGCGTCGGCGCTGTTGAAGCGCGTCGGCATCTCGAAAAAACTCGACGCCGATGCGCTGGTCTCGACGCTGTCGGGTGGCGAGCGGCAGTCGATTGCGATTTCTCGCGCCATGCAGTTCGCCGCCAAGGTCATCATCCTCGACGAACCAACCAACAATCTCGGCGTCGAGGAAACCCATGGCGTGCTGCGCTTCGTCAAGGAGGTGCGTGACGCCGGCCATTCGGTGCTCTTGATCACCCACAACATCCATCACGTGTTCCAGGTCGCCGACCGCATCATCGTCATGCGCCGCGGCGAGATCGTCGCCGAGCAGACGGTTGCCGATACCGATCTTCTGACCGTGGAAAGCATCATCACCGGCGCCGACATGTCGGCCCTGCTGAAAGAGACGAGAGCGAAGTGAAGAAGTTGGCCGTCACATGGTAGAACTCTACGGCAAGACGCTTTCGCGCCGGCAGGTATCGGAACGTTCGGGCATGCTGTCGCAATTTGCCGGCGTGCGGCTGATGACGCTTGGCGACGGCGTGGAACGCGGCATCCGCATGCTCGAGTTCCGCACCGGCTCGGGCCTGCGTTTCACGGCGCTGGTCGACCGGGCGCTCGACATCGCCGATTGCGACTTCAAGGGCCAGGCGATCGGCTGGCATTCGCCGAGCGGCTTTCGCAACCCCGGCCTACACGATTATGAGGGGGAAGGGGGCCTCGCCTGGGCGCGCTCGTTTTCAGGCCTGCTTGTCACCTGCGGCCTCGACCACATATTGGGCCGCGAAGCGGTGCCTGCCGATAGCTACAACTACCCGGGCAAGAAGACCGTGATCCATTCGCTGCACGGCCGTGTCGGCACCATTCCGGCACGGTTGACCGGTTATGGCGAGGCCTGGGATGGCGACCGCTGCGTGCTTTGGGCCGAAGGCATCGTTCAGCAATCGGCGGTGTTCGGCGAGGATTTGCATCTGATCCGGCGTATCGAGGCCGATGTCGGCGGCAACGAGATCCGGCTGTCGGACCGCGTCGTCAACCATGGCTTCAATCGCACGCCGCACATGTATTTTTACCACGTCAATGTCAGCCACCCCTTGCTCGACGAGGGTTCGCGCTATCTGGCGCCGATCCGCGACGTCGTCTGGGCTGGCCATGCAGGCGAACGCTACGAGGCGCAGAAGGTCGGCTACCGCACCGTGCCGGCGCCGCGACTGGGCTTCAGCGAGCAGGTCTGGCAGCATGAGATGGCGGCCGACGCCAATGGCGAGGTGCCGGTGGCGGTGGTCAACGACGGCATAGGGCTTGGCCTGGAAGTGATCACGCGCAAGGATCAGCTGCCTTGCGCCTACCAATGGCAGAATTTCCAGGCAGGGCAGTATGCGCTGGGCATAGAACCCTCGACACACCATGTCTTGGGCAATCTCGCGGCGCGCGAGCGAGGCGAGATGATCTGGCTGGAGCATGGCGAAGGCCGTTCTTATGACGCGGTGTTCCGGGTGCTCGACGGCGCCGGCGCGATCGCCGCGGCCGAAGCAAAGATCGCGTCGATCGCCAGGCAGCCGCAACAGGATTATCCTGTGCCGTCGGGCAATTTTCCGGGATTGGCGGACAGGGCATGATGCGAAACGAATGCTCCGGCTGGCGGGCCGGAAATCGGAGGTCGATGTGATGGAGAAAAAGCGCGACTACAGCCTGGTCGGGGAAAGCACGCGCATCGCGATCGAGACCGGGCTGGCCTCGGCCGAGTGGTATCACACCGATGTGCCGCGCAAGGCGATGAAAGAGCTGATGCAACGCTCGGACGGGCCGGCGATCCGCGACACGATCATCTGGATCGTTGCCATATTGGGTTCCGCCGCCGGCATCGCCTGGTTCTGGGGCACGTGGTGGATGGTGCCGTTCCTGCTCGTCTATGGCGTGCTCTATGGCTCGTCCAGCGACTCGCGCTGGCACGAGTGCGGCCACGGCACCGCCTTCCGCACGCGCTGGATGAACGATGCCGTCTACCAGATCGCCAGTTTCATGCTGATGCGCAACCCGGTGACCTGGCGCTGGAGCC
>NZ_RZPQ01000902.1:0-2125 GCF_003999135.1 Mesorhizobium sp. M7A.F.Ca.CA.004.06.1.1
CTTCAAGGGCGGCTGGATCACACGCCATTTCGGCCAGCCGCAACAAGGCGTGCATGCGCTGCAGATGGAACTCTCCAATCGCGGCTATATGCGCGAGCCCGATGGCAAGGGTACGCCGGACAACTGGCCGGTGCCTTACGATGCCGAGTTTGCCGCACCGATCCGCGCCACGCTGCGGAAAATCCTCGAGACTGCGACGTCCTGGGCGCGCGTCTGACATCAGGCCTTTTATGGAGTGACGCCATGAACAATCCTCGCCACAACATCCGCGAAGTCCGCAGCCCGCGCGGCACCGAAATCAGCGCGCGCTCCTGGCTGACGGAAGCGCCGCTGCGCATGCTGATGAACAATCTCGACCCGGATGTTGCCGAAAATCCCAACGAGCTGGTCGTCTATGGCGGCATCGGCCGGGCGGCGCGCACCTGGAACGACTTTGACCGCATCGTCGCCTCCTTGAGGACGCTGGCCGATGACGAGACTTTGCTGGTCCAGTCCGGCAAGCCGGTTGGCGTGTTCCGGACCCACCCGGACGCCCCGCGCGTGCTGATCGCCAACTCCAATTTGGTGCCGCACTGGGCGAATTGGGAAAAGTTCAACGAGCTCGATAAGAAGGGCCTGATGATGTACGGCCAGATGACGGCCGGCTCGTGGATCTACATCGGCACGCAAGGCATCGTGCAAGGCACCTACGAGACCTTCGTCGAGGCCGGCCGCCAGCACTATGGCGGCAATCTCAAGGGAAAATGGATACTGACCGGCGGTCTCGGCGGCATGGGTGGCGCCCAGCCGCCCGCCGCCGTCATGGCCGGCGCCTGCTGCCTGGCGATCGAATGCAACCCGGACTCGATCGATTTCCGCCTGCGCACCCGCTACGTCGACGAGCGCGCCGACACGCTCGACGAGGCGCTGGAAAAGATCGAACGCTGGACCAAGGCCGGGGAGGCGAAGTCGGTCGGCCTGCTTGGCAATACGGCCGACATCGTGCCGGAGATGTTCAGGCGTGGCATTCGCCCCGATATGGTCACCGATCAGACCTCGGCGCATGATCCCATCAACGGCTACCTGCCGAAGGGCTGGACGATGGCCGAGTGGCGCGAGAAGCGCGTCAGCGACCCCAAGGCGGTCGAGAAGGCGGCACGCGCCTCGATGCGCGAACATGTCGAGGCGATGGTGGCGTTCTGGAACGCCGGCGTGCCGACGCTCGACTACGGCAACAACATCCGCCAGGTGGCCAAGGAGGAGGGGTTCGAGAACGCCTTTGCCTTCCCCGGTTTCGTGCCGGCCTATATCCGTCCGCTGTTCTGCCGCGGCATCGGGCCGTTCCGCTGGGCAGCCCTTTCCGGCGATCCTGAGGATATCTACAAGACCGACGCCAAGGTGCGCGAACTGACGCCCGGCAACACCCATCTGCACAACTGGCTCGACATGGCGCGCGAGCGCATCGCCTTCCAGGGCCTGCCGGCGCGCATCTGCTGGGTCGGCCTTGGCGACCGCCACAGGCTCGGACTCGCTTTCAACGAGATGGTGGCCAAGGGTGAGCTGAAGGCGCCTGTCGTCATCGGCCGCGATCACCTCGATTCCGGCTCGGTCGCCTCGCCGAACCGCGAAACGGAATCCATGAAGGACGGCTCGGACGCTGTCTCCGATTGGCCGCTGCTCAACGCGTTGCTCAACACGGCGTCCGGCGCCACCTGGGTGTCGCTGCACCATGGCGGCGGCGTCGGCATGGGTTTCTCGCAGCACGCCGGCATGGTCATCGTCGCCGACGGCACGCCGGACGCCGCAAGGCGCCTGGAGCGGGTGTTGTGGAACGACCCGGCGACCGGTGTCATGCGCCACGCCGATGCCGGCTACGAAATCGCCGTCGAATGCGCCAAGGAGCACCAGCTCAATTTGCCCGGCATTCTCGGCTGATTGGCTGAGCCGATGCGTGTTCTGCGGGCAGCCGAATACCGGTCGATGCCGTGGAAGAACGGCGGCGGCGTGACGACGGAAATCGCCGTCTCGCCCACGGGTGCCGGGTTCGACGATTTCGACTGGCGCGTCTCGATGGCGCGTGTCGAATTGAGCGGGCCGTTCTCGCAATTCGCCGGCATCGATCGCACCCTTGCCGTGCTCGAAGGCG
>NZ_RZPQ01000903.1:0-2122 GCF_003999135.1 Mesorhizobium sp. M7A.F.Ca.CA.004.06.1.1
GCTCGAAGAGATCAATCTTGTCGCGCTGGAGCGTTTGCCGAAGGATGAGATGCGCCGGCAAGTGCGTGATTTCGTGTCGGAAAAGACCAAGCAGGAGCGGATGGCGATCAACACCGTCGAGCTTGACGCGCTGGTCGACGACATCGTCGACGAGATGGTCGGCCTCGGTCCGCTCGAGCCGCTGCTCAAGGACCCCGACATCAACGATATCCTGATCAACGGCCACATGAACTGCTTTGTCGAAAAGAAGGGCAAGCTGCAGCCGGTCCACATTCCGTTCAAGGATGAGGCGCATCTTCTGCGCATCGTCAACAAGATCGTCGCCGCGGTCGGTCGCCGTGTCGACGAATCGCAGCCGATGGTCGATGCCCGCATGCTGGACGGCTCGCGCTTCAACGCGGCCATCCGCCCGGTTGCGGTCGATGGGCCGCTGGTGTCGATCCGCAAATTTTCCAAGAACAAGCTCGGCCTGCACAAACTGGTCGAATTCGGCGCCATCACCCAGAACATGGCCGAAGTGCTGGCGGCGGCCGTGCATGCCCGCAAGACGACGATCATTTCGGGCGGTACCGGCACCGGCAAGACGACCATGCTCAATGCGCTGTCGGCCTTCATTCCGGAAGACGAGCGGCTGATCACCATCGAGGACGCGGCCGAGCTCCAACTGCAGCAGCCGCATGTCGCGCGTATGGAAACACGTCCGGCCAACATCGAAGGCCATGGCGAGCTGAAGCAGCGCGACCTGGTCAAGAACGCACTGCGCATGCGCCCCGACCGCGTCATCCTCGGCGAGTGCCGGGGCGAGGAGGCTTTCGACATGCTGCAGGCAATGAACACCGGCCACGAAGGGTCGATGGCGACCATCCATGCCAACACGCCGCGCGACGCCATTTCGCGGCTCGAGCAGATGCTCGGCATGACCGGCATGCCGATGACGGTGCAGTCGATCCGCAGCCAGATCGCCAGCGCGCTCGACCTGATCGTTCAGCTGACGCGCCTGTCCGACGGCAAGCGCAAGGTGACCAGTGTCGCCGAGGTGACCGGCATGGAAGGAGATGTCATCCAGATGCAGGAGATCTTCCGCTTTGTGCGTACCGGCATGGAGGCCGACGGCAGGATTCTGGGCCACTACGAGGCGACCGGCATCCGGCCGCGCTTCCTCGAGGATCTGCGCGCCATGGGCATCGAGTTTCCCGGACGATATTTCGAACCCGGCCGGCCGCAGGAGTAGCCAAGTGTTCGATGGAATGAGCGCTATCTATGTCGTTTATGCCGCGGCCGCGCTGACCGGCATCCTGATCGCCGAGGCCTGCTACCTGCTTTATGCCGGCCGCAGCGACAAGCGCACCGCCATCAACCGGCGCATGAAGCTGCAGGAAAACAAGATCAGCCAGGAGCAGGTGCTTGTCCAACTGCGCAAGGAACGCGGCCTCGACGCAGGCACGCCGCTGTTTTCGCTGGATCGGTTCCGCGCTTTGCGAACCCAGTCGGGCATGATCATGCCGCTGTCGAAATTCCTGATGATCAGCTGCGGCGTGGCGATGGCGATGACCCTGGTCGCCATCTGGTACGGCTTGCCGCCGCTGATGGGGCTTGTGCTGTTTGTGGTGCTTGTGCCGGTGCTGCCGGTGATCACGCTGCGCTTCAAGCGCAAGCGCCGGGTAAAGCGGTTCGGCATGCAATTGCCGGAGGCGCTGGAACTGATCACGCGTGGCCTGAAGGCCGGCCATCCGGTGCCGGTGGCGATCGCCATGGTGGCGCGCGAGATGCCCGACCCGATCGGCACCGAGTTCGGCGTCATCGCCGACGAGGTGACATATGGCTCCGATCTGGTTTCGGCGTTGAACTCGCTGTTCGACCGGGTCGGCCAGGAGGATTTGCCGCTGTTCGTCACCGCCGTCTCGATCCAGACCAGTTCGGGCGGCAATCTGCGCGAGATCCTCGACGGCCTGGCGACGACGATCCGCGAGCGCGGCAAGCTGCGCCGCAAGGTGCGCGCCATTGCGACAGAAGGTCGGATGTCGGCCTACATCCTGACAGCGGTGCCGGCGTTGCTGTTCACCGCCATTATGGCGCTGATGCCGGGCTTCTACCGCGACGTCTGGGGCGCGGCGAAAACCTG
>NZ_RZPQ01000904.1:0-2119 GCF_003999135.1 Mesorhizobium sp. M7A.F.Ca.CA.004.06.1.1
GTTCAGCGCCGGCCGCGGCATTCTGCGTGCAATCGGCGAGCTTGCCCGGCAGCCGCAGTTTGCGCACCGCGCTCTTGCGCGACACCTCTTTTTCCTGCCGTCGGCGCACCCTCTCGTCGGCGCGCGCGATCACCCATTCGAGCAGCTTCGAGGCTTCCTGCGGATTGTCGGCCAGCCAATGGTCGAACGGATCGCGGATCGCGGTCTCGACAATTCGAATTGCCTCGATCGTCGCCAGCCTGTCCTTGGTCTGGCCGACGAATTCCGGCTCGCGGATGAACACCGACAGCATGCCCGCCGCCGAGATCATGACGTCTTCCGAGGTCACGATCGAGGCGCGCTTGTTGCCGACGAGATCGGCATAGGCGCGCAGGCCCCGCGTCAGCACGTTGCGGAAGCCGGCTTCGTGGGTGCCGCCTTCGCCGGTCGGGATGGTGTTGCAGTAGGAATTGATGAAGCCGTCGCCGCCGAACCAGGTCACCGCCCATTCGAGCGAGCCATGGCCGCCTTGTTTCTCGCTCTTGCCGGCGAAGATTTCGCGAGTCACCTGGAAGTCGTCGCCGAGCGATGCCTTGAGATAATCCTTCAGGCCGCCGGGAAAATGGAATTCAGCCTTGGCCGGTGTCTGATCTTTTTCCTTGATCAGCGACGGATCGCAGGTCCAGCGGATCTCGACACCACCGAACAAATAGGCTTTCGAGCGCGTCATGCGGTAGAGCCGCGCCGGTTCGAACGCAGCGCCCTTGCCGAAAATCTGCTCGTCGGGGTGGAATCGGATCTTTGTGCCGCGCCGGTTGTGGATTTCGCCCAGTTGCTCCAGGCCGGTCACGGGAACGCCGCGCGAGAATTTTTGTCGATACAGTTGCCGTCCCCGCGCGACCTCGACCTCGAGATGGTCCGACAGCGCGTTGACCACGGACACGCCGACGCCATGCAGGCCACCTGATGTCTCGTAAACCTTGGAGTCGAACTTGCCGCCCGAATGCAGCGTCGTCATGATCACTTCGAGCGCCGGCTTCTTGAACTTCGGGTGCGGATCGATCGGGATGCCGCGGCCATTGTCGGTCACGGCGAGATAGCCGTCGGCCGAGAGCTCGACATCGATGAAGGTGGCATGGCCGGCTACCGCCTCGTCCATCGAATTGTCGATGACCTCGGCGAACAGATGGTGCATCGCCTTGTCGTCGGTGCCGCCGATATACATGCCTGGCCGGCGGCGCACCGGCTCCAGCCCTTCCAGCACCTCGATGTCGGCAGCGCTATAGCCCTCGCTGCCATCCTTGATTGAGGCAGGACGCTTGGTGGCCTGCACCAGCGGATCCGCCGGGCGCGCCGGTGTGCGAACCGGCTGCGGCTGCTTGTCCATATTGCCGAAGAGATCGTTGTTGTCGTCCATGCCTGCCATAGGGTCCGGTGCTGCGAATCACCTCGCGATACTGCCACGCTTTTCAGCGCCAAGCGACCGAGGTTCCTGTTCCGTTCGGGGATCTGATCCCTCTTAACCCAAAACCATTCGATAACCAAGCTGGCGGAAATAGGTCCGATGCCGCCGCGCAAGATTCCTGATTCTTTAACAATGCGGCCTAGCGTGAGCCCAACAAAACAAGAAACTGCTGATATCAGGGGTTTAGGCGTGAGGGGCAAGGCCATATCGATGATCGGCATCGCCGCCGTTTTCGGGGCGATCTCGATCTTTGCCGCGGATTTCTGGGTCAAAAGCCAGGCCGAGGCCGATTCCGAAGAGAAGACGTCGTCGATCCCGGCACTTGTTGTGCCGAAGGTCGAGTTCAAGACCATCGTGGTGGCGAATGCCCCATTGCGCTACGGCATGGCGCTCGACCGCGCGCAGCTCAGCGAAATCCCGTGGTCGCAAGAGGCCGTGCCGCAGGGCGCCTTCACCACCATCAATGCCTTGCTCGCCGACGGCACTCGCGTGGTGCTGTCGCCTATCGAGGTCAACGAACCGGTGCTGCTGACCAAGCTGTCTGGGCCAAATGGCCGCGCGACGCTTTCCAACATGATGACGCCCGGAATGCGGGCGGTCACCATCCGCACCGACGAGATAGCCGGCGTCGGCGGCTTCGTCACGCCCGGTGACCGCGTTGACGTGGTGCTGACG
>NZ_RZPQ01000905.1:0-2114 GCF_003999135.1 Mesorhizobium sp. M7A.F.Ca.CA.004.06.1.1
AAGGAAGGCGCACTGCAATATGCGCCGATAGGCGCGCTGGTCGGGCTGATCCTGGCGGCGGAGCTGATCGTCGTTCTCGGCGGCTACACTTTCGCGCCGCAGCTCGCTTCGACGGTCTCCAAACCCATTCCGGATCTCGCCACGCGGACCAATACCGCCGCGCTCGGCGACATCCTCTATACCGACTACCTCTACTACTTCCAGATTTCGGGCCTCGTGCTGCTGGTCGCCATGATCGGCGCCATCGTGCTGACCCTGCGCCATAAGCCAGGCGTCAAGCGGCAGTCGATCGCGGCCCAGGTCGGCCGCACGCCGGCGACCGGCATGGAAATCCGCAAGGTCAAGACAGGCGAGGGACTCTGAGATGGTTGTCGGCATCGCACATTATCTGACCGTATCGGCTGTTCTGTTCACGCTCGGCGTGTTCGGCATCTTCCTGAACCGCAAGAACGTCATCGTCATCCTGATGTCGGTCGAACTGATCCTGCTGGCGGTCAACATCAATTTCGTCGCCTTTTCGGCGGCACTGGGCGATCTGGTCGGCCAGGTGTTCGCGCTGTTCGTGCTGACGGTCGCGGCGGCCGAGGCCGCCATCGGACTTGCCATTCTCGTCGTCTTCTTCCGCAACCGCGGCTCGATCGCGGTCGAAGACGTGAACATGATGAAGGGTTGACGGAACCACCATGTATCAGGCCATCGTCTTCCTTCCCCTGCTCGGCTTCCTGATCGTCGGCCTGTTCGGCACGTCGCTCGGCGCCAAGGCGTCCGAATACATCACCTCCGGTTTCCTGGTGATCGCGGCCGTGCTGTCGTGGGTCGCTTTCTTCACCGTCGGTTTCGGCCATGGCGAGGTGTTCACCGTGCCGGTGATGCGCTGGATCCAGTCAGGCGGGCTGGAAGCGGCCTGGGCGCTCAGGATCGACACGCTGACGGTGGTGATGCTGGTGGTGGTCAACACCGTGTCGGCGCTGGTTCACATCTATTCGATCGGCTACATGCACCACGATCCGAACCGGCCGCGCTTCTTCGCCTATCTGTCGCTGTTCACCTTCGCCATGCTGATGCTGGTGACATCAGACAATCTGGTGCAGATGTTCTTCGGCTGGGAAGGGGTGGGCCTCGCCTCTTATCTGCTGATCGGCTTCTGGTACAAGAAGCCGTCGGCCAATGCCGCGGCAATCAAGGCCTTCGTCGTCAACCGCGTCGGCGATTTCGGCTTCGCGCTCGGCATTTTCGGCCTGTTCGTGCTGTTCGGTTCGGTCAATCTCGGCACCATCTTTGCCAATGCGGCGACGTTCATTCCGGCCGAAGGCGCCCCGCACGGCGCCGCGGTGCTGACCTTCCTCGGCTATGCGCTGGACAAGCAGGCGGCCATGACGATCGTTTGCCTGCTCCTGTTCATGGGCGCCATGGGCAAGTCGGCGCAAGTGCCGCTGCACACCTGGCTGCCGGATGCCATGGAAGGCCCGACACCGGTTTCCGCGCTGATCCATGCCGCCACCATGGTGACGGCCGGCGTGTTCATGCTGGCACGGCTGTCTCCGCTGTTCGAACTGTCGCATTCGGCGCTGACTGTGGTGACCTTCATCGGTGCCTTCACGGCCTTCTTCGCGGCCACCGTCGGTCTCGTCCAGAACGACATCAAGCGCGTCATCGCCTACTCGACCTGCTCGCAGCTCGGCTACATGTTCGTGGCACTCGGCGTCGGCGCCTATGGCGCGGCGATCTTCCACCTGTTCACGCATGCCTTCTTCAAGGCGCTGCTGTTCCTCGGCTCGGGCTCGGTCATCCATGCCGTGTCCGACGAGCAGGACATGCGCAAGATGGGCGGCCTCAGGAAACTGATCCCGACCACCTACTGGATGATGGTGATCGGCACGCTGGCGCTGACCGGCGTCGGCATTCCGGTGACGGTCATCGGCACCGCCGGCTTCTTCTCCAAGGACGCCATCATCGAGAGCGCCTTTGCCGGCCACAATTCGGTTGCCGGCATGGCCTTCGTGCTTTTGGTCATCGCCGCCTGCTTCACCTCCTTCTACTCCTGGCGGCTGATCTTCATGACCTTCCACGGCAAGCCGCGGGCGAGCCATGAGGTGATGCACCATGTCCATGAA
>NZ_RZPQ01000906.1:0-2108 GCF_003999135.1 Mesorhizobium sp. M7A.F.Ca.CA.004.06.1.1
AGCCGCCAGGATCGCGGCGATCGACAGATAGGGATTGATGTCGGCGCCCGGCGCGCGATGCTCCAGCCGGCAGGCGCCGTCATTCGGCGTGGTGATGGCGCGGACGGGTGCTGTGCGGTTCTCGAAACCCCACGCGACGTCCTCCGGCGACCAGGCGCCACGATCGAAGCGGCGGTAGGAATTGACCGTCGGCCGAAACAACAGATGTGTTTCCTGCATCCGGTGGAGCACGCCGGCAAGGAACTTTTCCGCAACCGGCGTCAGCCGGTTCGGGCCGGCGGCGAAGGCCGGCTTGCCGTCGCGCCACAGGCTGACATGGTGATGCGCGCCGCAGGCGCTTTCCTTGCCCGGCGGCTGGAAGCGCGTCATGAAGGTGGCGACCAGGCCACGCTCGGCGCACAGCTCGCGCAGATGCAGCTTGGCACGCATGGCGTCGTCGGCTGCCTGCAGTGCCGATTTCGGTGTCAGCGCATATTCATACATTCCGTAGCCATATTCGGTGACCAGCGAGGCCACCCCGATGCCGATGCTCTTCATGCGGGTGATGAATTCGGCGGCAAAATCCTGATATTCGCCGCTGCGCACCAGATCATAGTTGATCAGCGAATGGCCCCAGGGCTTCAGCTCGCGGTAGCGCCCGGCGCGCATCAGATCGTGGTCGGCATGGAAGATGCCGAACTCGTATTCGAGCGCGATCATCGGCTCGTAGCCGAGCGCCCTGGCGCGTTCTTCGACGCGGGCCAGCACGCCGCGCGGATCGAACGGACAGACCGCGCCGTCGAGCATGTAGGAGCTGGTGATGGCGGAGGCGAATTTCGGCTTCCAGCCGTGCTGGACGACCGTCGCCGGATCGATGATCCCCTTGATATTTGGAAAGCCGTTGTCCTCATTGGCGCTCGGCGAGGCGAAGGCAACATCACCCATCGGTTGGCCGTCGCCATGGGTAACGCAATAGAGGATGGCGTTGATGGATTCGCCATAGGTAGAGAGCTTCAGCGGTGCGATCTTGGAGCGGAACGCCCCTGATGTGTCGACCGTATGGATCTCGATGAATTCGACGCCGTCGGCCGCCAGCTTGCTCTGCAGCGCTTCGAGCCTGGGCTTGTAGGCCGCGGCCTTGTCCTCAAATTCCACTTCAAACCTCCACCAGGAAAACTCGGAGCAATTCCAGGAAAAGTGTGAAACGGTTTTCCGTCCGGAATTGCGTTAGAAGAAACGGACAGACGCTACGCTATTTCGCGTTGCGCCTGAAAAATCGCGACAACAATTCGTCGAGCTCATAACGGCCGCTGATGCCGCTTGGCCGGAAGGCCATGCAAAGCACGATGACGACGCCGAGCGCCACACCCGACAGCCCGAGCAGCTGCGGCAGCTGGAGGCCGGCGATCGTCACGCCGGATTCGATGCTGCGGATGAATTCCAGCCCGACCGAAAGCACGATCACGCCGGTCACCGCGCCGGTCACCGTCGCCATGCCGCCCAGGATCAGCATCGCCAGCGTGTTGAAGATCATCTGGAAGTAGAAAAGCTTGGGACTGATCGTGCCGGCAAAATAGGCGTAGAGCACACCGGCGAGGCCGCAGATCAGCGCCGACAGCACCCACGACATCAGCCGCAGGCGTCGGGCGTCGATGCCGAGTGCTGCGGCGGCCTGCGGGCTCTGGGCGCTGGCGCGGAGCTGCAGGCCCCAGCGGCTGTCCTTGAACAGCCGCGCCAGCACGATCACCACCACCGAGAACACCATCATCCAGGGCAAGCCGACCACCTTCGGGATGCCGAAGAAGGCCTGGTTGCCTTTGAACAGATTGGTCCAGTTGAGAAACACCGAATGGACGATGATCAGCAGCGCCAGGCTGACGATGGTCGCGGCGACACCCGACAGGCGGCTGATCACCTTTCCGCTGACGGCGGCGACGATGCCGACCATGATGAGCGCGATGAGCGCCGACGACACCGGATCGAGCTGCAATGTGGCGAAGCCGAACGGCGCATGGGGGATCGACAGTTTCTTCATGGCCAGTGGCGTCGACAGGATGGCGACGCCATAGGCGCCGAGGCCGACAAAGGCACTGTGGCCGAGATTGGCGATGTTGCTGTTGCCCATGAAC
>NZ_RZPQ01000907.1:0-2096 GCF_003999135.1 Mesorhizobium sp. M7A.F.Ca.CA.004.06.1.1
TCACCAATCAGCGCGAAACAGTCGTCATCTGGGATAAGGCGACCGGCAAGCCGATCCACAATGCCATTGTCTGGCAGGACCGGCGCACCGCGCCGCTGTGCCAGAAACTCAAGAAGCAGGGCTTGGAGAAAAAGTTCACCCGCAAGACCGGCCTGCTGCTCGATCCCTATTTTTCCGGCACCAAGATCGCCTGGATGCTGGACAAGGTGAAAGGCGCGAGAAAACGCGCCGAGAAGGGCGAATTGCTCGCCGGCACCATCGACAGCTTTTTGATCTGGCGGCTGACCGGCGGCAAGGTCCACGCCACGGACGCCACCAACGCCTCGCGCACGCTGGTCTACAATATCGCTGAGAATGCCTGGGACGACGAGCTGCTGTCGATCCTCAACATCCCAATAGAAATACTTCCCGAGGTGAAAGACTGCGCCGATGACTATGGAATCACGGAGAAAAATCTCTTTGGCGCCGAGATAAGAATCCTCGGTGTCGCCGGCGACCAGCATGCGGCAACCATCGGCCAGGCCTGTTTCGAGCCGGGCATGATGAAATCCACCTACGGCACCGGCTGCTTTGCCCTGCTCAACACCGGGAGCGATCTTGTGCGTTCGAAGAACCGGCTCTTGACCACCATTGCCTACAGGCTGAACGGCAAGACGACCTACGCGCTGGAAGGCTCGATCTTTATTGCCGGTGCTGCGGTGCAATGGCTGCGCGATGGCATCAAGGTGATCGGCAAGGCCGAGCAGAGCGGCAAATTGGCTGATGAAGCCGATCCGACCCAAAACGTCTACCTGGTGCCGGCCTTCGTCGGGCTCGGCGCGCCGCATTGGGACGCCGAGGCACGCGGCGCCATTTTCGGACTGACGCGCAATTCTGGCCCGGCCGAGTTTGCCCGTGCCGCGCTCGAATCCGTTGCCTACCAGACGCGCGACCTGCTCGACGCCATGCGCAAGGACTGGAAGGGGGCTTCGGCCAAGACCGTGCTGCGGGTCGATGGCGGCATGGTGGCGTCGGACTGGACCATGCAGCGTCTGGCCGACATCCTCGATGCACCGGTCGACCGCCCGACCATTCTGGAGACGACGGCGTTGGGGGCGGCCTGGCTGGCCGGCTCGAAGGCGGGCGTGTGGCCGGATGCTAAGAAGTTTGCGAAAAGCTGGGCGCTGGAGCGGCGCTTCCAGCCGGACATGGATAGCTCCATACGCTCAGCCAAACTCGCGGGTTGGCGCGATGCTGTGCGACGGACGCTGAGTGTGCCATAACCGATTGTCTAATGGGGCGAGGGGAAATGAAGCCAGATTGGTATCCTGCTTGGCGCGACGAGGCTATCGAACAACTAAATGCCAAGAATGACCGCTTGGAGAGAGACTTCCAGCTCGGCCACTCGTCTCGCTACGACTATGACATCGAGACCAGAAGGCTTTTGTTTTCCAAGGGCGGAGAAATCAAAGTCACCGCAGAGGTCCAGATTGCCGGGTCCACGAGCGCTAAGTCGCAGAGTTGGCTCTGGGCCTGGGCAAATTCAAATTGGCCCGATGACGTTATGATCGACGCAAAGCGGGTTCGATCCTTCGGCGAGACAAATAGCATCGACGAACTGACCCAGTCTTACGTGACGGATGTCGATGACGACCTGGAAGTGCTTGGTTGGGAACTGAGCGCCGCGGCGGTTCGAATTTGCGACGCCCTTGGAGCATATCGCTCACCTTCGGAAGGCGATGCACGTTTTTACATCATCAAGGCCATCAGTTGGGCTGGCTGATGCCGGCTCCCATGCTTACTGAAAAGAGAAGACCCGCGACAGATTCTGGCACGGGTCTACTCGTCAGCTATTGGCACTCATTCACGAATCAGTAAGGCGAACGGCACTCCTTGCGAGGGCCGTAATTCGGCTGGAACGTGTTGTCCGAAGCACGGTAGCTGCGATAGCGGTCGTAGCACCACTGGACGTGGGCGTTGCCTCCGTAGACGCGGTTGTTCTCGTTGTTGATGATGGCACCGGTGATCAGCGCGCCAGTCGCGAACGCCGCGAGCGGGAACCAATAATCGCCGTGACGACGGTAGCCGGGGCGATATTCGCGATAGCCGCGATGGCC
>NZ_RZPQ01000908.1:0-2091 GCF_003999135.1 Mesorhizobium sp. M7A.F.Ca.CA.004.06.1.1
AAGTCGACGCGAACCAGCCGGTCCGCCTTGTAGGTGTAATAGGATGGGCTGCTGATTCTCGCGCCGCCACCGCCACCGCTGGCCGGAGCCTTCGGCTTTGGCTTGTGCTTCGGTGGCGGGGGCGGAAACTCGCCTTTCGGCGCGTGCTTTACGCCGCCGCCGAAAAGCATGTCGAACAGCCCCTGCGCGCCTGCCTGGGGTACACCGAAAGCCAGCGTTGCCGCGATCGCCACCAGCGGCATCACGGTTGCTTTGTTTCCGAGGAATTTCATGAATCACCCGCTCCGGCCGCAACCGGTTCCCGTTCCGCACGCTAGATCGTCCCGCTCACCGCATGGCGGATGTAAGGCGCGACTATACTGATTCATACCGATTTCGTTAAGCTTTCATAAATTTTGGAAAGCCTGTTGCAGAACGGTTTCACAAGATCGTGACGGCTGGAGCGGAGGGTTGTTCCGCCCCAGCCGGAAATCTCTCGGGATCAGGCGTTGGCGCCGCCATCGATGGTCAGGGCAGCGCCGGTGACGAAGCGGCCTTCAGGGCCTGCAAGCCAGGCGACCATGCCGGCAATGTCATCGGCCTTGCCGAAACGCGGTGTTGCCATTTTCCGGCGCTGATGCTCGGCATGCGGGCCGTCGGCCGGGTTCATGTCGGTGTCGGTCGAACCGGGATGGACGACGTTGGCGGTGATGCCGCGCGGGCCGAGGTCGCGCGCCAGCGCCCTGGTCAGGCCGACCAGCGCCGCCTTGCTGGCCGAATAGGCCGTGAGGCTGCCGTCGGTCGCCCTCTCGGCAAGGTTGCTGCCGATCGAGATGATGCTGCCGCCCTCACCCATATGCACGGCCGCCGCCTTCGAGGCGATGAATGGAGCCCGGAGATTGACCTCCATGGTCTCGTCGAAATCTGCGAGCGACAGCGTGTCGATGGGGGCGGCCCGCCAGATGCCGGCGCTGTTGACCAGGATGTCGAGCCGGCCGAAGGCGGTCACTGCGTCATCGACGGCCTTGTCTATGGCCACCGCATCGCGGTTGTCGGCCTTGATCGCGATGGCGCGGCCGCCCTTGGCCTCGATTTCGGCGACAACCGAGCGGGCCTGCTCCTCGCCATGCACATAAGTTAGCGCGACACTGGCGCCGTCGGCCGCGAGCCGTCGCGCAATCGCCGCACCGATGCCGCGACTGCCGCCGGTGACGAGCGCGGCCTTGCCGCCCAGTTGGTTGGATGACATCGATTTCTCCTTTTGTAACGATCGATACATAAATACCTGTCAGCCTTGCCCGTCGGCGTCAACTTAATTATGTATCGATCAACACAGAAAAGAGCATCATGCCGGAACGAGGCCGCCCCCGCACTTTCGATCGAACCGCAGCCCTGCGCCGCGCGATGGAGGTGTTCTGGGCCCGTGGTTACGAAGGCGCGTCGATGAGCGAGCTGACCGCCGCCATGGGCATCAACTCGCCCAGCCTCTACGCTGCCTTCGGCAGCAAGGAGGCGCTGTTCCTGGAGGCGACGGATTTTTACTCGCACACCGAGGGTGCCGACATCTGGCTGGCGCTGGAGGAAGCTCCGACTGCGCGGCAGGCGATCGAACAATTCCTGAGCCTGACGGCGAGGGCCTATGCGCAGAGCGATCGTCCGCAGGGCTGCCTGATCACGCTGGGCGCACTGCATCAGGATTCGAGCCGCGGCGCCATCTGCGACGACCTGCGCCGTCGTCGCGCCGAAAACCACACCGCACTGCAGAAGCGTCTGGAGCGCGGCGTTGCCGAAGGCGAATTGCCGGCGGATTTCGATGCGAGCGCCGCCGCGACCTTCTTCGCCACGGTCCAGCACGGCATGTCGATCCAGGCGCGCGACGGCGCCTCGCATAATGCCCTGCTGGCGACGGTAGCCGGGGCCATGGCGGCCTGGAGGACGCTGGCCGGCGGCAGCGCGGCGTGACAAACGCCGGCTGGTGTGCTCGAAATCCGCCAGCAAGGCGGGAGGGATGAGAGCGTGAAAAAGGGTTATCGCGAGCTGCTGGACGAGGCGAACGCCGTGATCGAGGTGGTTTCGCCGGAGGAGGCGGCCGGGCTGATCGACGATGAAGAC
>NZ_RZPQ01000909.1:0-2087 GCF_003999135.1 Mesorhizobium sp. M7A.F.Ca.CA.004.06.1.1
CACCGAAACCGGCGGCTACGAGCCGGTTGGCAGGCACGCCGTTTTCGATCAGGAATTTCACCACCGATGTCGAACGCGCCGTCGACAGCTCCCAATTGTCGCGGTAGCGGCCGGCGCCGGAGAGCGGCTTATTGTCAGTGTGGCCGTCGACGCGCAGCACCCAGTTGATCTCGGGCGGGATTTCCTTCTGCAACTCGATGATGGCGTCGGCGAGCTTCTTCATCTCGACCTTGCCGGCATCGTTGATCACCTCGGAGCCGGTCGGGAACAGCACTTCCGACTGGAAGACGAAGCGGTCGCCGACGATACGGATGTTCTCTCGGTCGGCGAGGATTTCGCGCAAGCGGCCGAAGAAGTCGGAGCGGTAGCGGTTCAACTCCTGCACGCGCTGTGCCAGAGCGACGTTGAGGCGTCGGCCGAGGTCGGCGATCTTGGTGTTGGAATCGCGGTCGCGGATTTCGGAGACGTTGAGCGCATCCTCGAGCGCGCCGATCTGCTTGCGCAGTGCCGCGATCTGCTGGTTGAGGATCTCGACCTGGCTCAGCGCCTGCTGGCTGATCTGGCGTTGGTTGTCGAGTTCGCCGCCCAGCGCCGCGGCGCGCTGGTTGGCGGCGTCGCCGGCACCGGCGCCTTGCGCCAGCAACTGTTGGAGCCGGCTCCTTTCCGCTTGCGCGGCTGACAGCGACGCCTGCAGATTGGCCAGTGAATCATCCTTGTCCTGCGCCGTCGAGCGCTCCAGCGCCAGCAACTGGGTCAGCTCGTTGATTTGCGAGTTGAGGCGCGAGAGTGCCGTATCCTTGCCGGAGATTTCGCGTCCCAGCAGGAACTGCGCCAGCACGAAGACCGTGAGCAGGAACATGATGGCCAAAAGCAGCGTCGACAGCGCGTCGACAAAGCCCGGCCAGTAGTCGATGCGGCGATCGGTGCGCCGGCCCCTGGCGAGTGCCACTTCAGTGCACTCCGGGCTTCTTCAGGGCATCGGCGATCTTTTCCAGCGTGTTGCGCATCGCCTTCTGCTCGTCGGACTGGGCTTCGACCCAGTCGCGCATGATCTGCTGTTCCGAGCGCATGTTCTTGACCAGGCCGGAAATGCCGTCGGCGAGATTGGCCATGGCGGTGGCGACGCGCGGGTTGGAGCCGCCGCCATTCTCCTGCATCGAGCGCAGCCTTTCCGACAGCACCCGGATCTCGTCGGAGGATTCGGTCTTGGCTGGGTCGGCGACGACGATGTCCGACGACAGGTCGGTCACCGAGGACAGCCAGTTTTCCAGTTCGGTGTAGAAGCGTGTCTGGGCGCGACCGGCCTGCAGGTCGAGGAAGCCGAGCACCAGCGAGCCGGAGAGGCCGAACAGCGAGGACGAGAAGGCGGTGCCCATGCCGGCCAGCGGCGCCGAAAGCCCCTGCTTCAGGGAATCGAGCACCGCGGCGGCGTCACCGGTGCCGGGATCGAGCGATTCGATGGTCTCGCGGATCGAACCGATGGTGTTCAACAGTCCCCAGAAAGTGCCGAGCAGGCCGAGGAACACCAGCAGGCCGACGAGATAGCGCGAGGTGTCGCGGCTTTCGTCGAGGCGGGTGGCGATGGAATCGAGCATGGTGCGCATCGAACTGGTCGAGAAGGCCGTCGCCGAGGAGCGGCCGATCATCGCCTTCATCGGCGCCAGAAGCACTGGTTCTGTCGTTTCCGAGCCGGCACGGAAGGAGTTGACCCAGCGCACTTCGCGAAACAGTCGCCCGACCTGGGCGAAGGCCAAAAGGATGCCGACCACCAGCACGCCGACGATCAGGCCATTGAGGCCGGGATTGCTGCCAAAAGCGGTTGAGATCTGTCGGGTGAGGATGGCGGCGATGAAGGCGACGATGACCAGGAAGATCACCATGGTCAGCAGAAAGACCTGCGGGCTCGATAATTTATGCGGGTCGTAGATCAGGACATCAGAACGTCTGCCCATGCCGAAGGATCTGAGAAAAGCCATCCGTGCCCCGTTTCCGATGCCGCCGCCGATCACGTAAACCGCGACTCTAAACGGAATTGTGACCAAATTGAATGGCGCTTGGCAATATTGCCGCGTCGAGAATGTCAGAGG
>NZ_RZPQ01000090.1:0-12868 GCF_003999135.1 Mesorhizobium sp. M7A.F.Ca.CA.004.06.1.1
CCCTCACCAATGCCTTTGCCACCGGCCGCATCGCCCAGGCCTGGATGCTGACCGGCGTGCGCGGCGTCGGCAAGACCACGACGGCGCGCATCCTCGCGCGGGCCCTGAATTATAAAACCGCTGACATCGACCAGCCTTCGGTCGACCTCGCCGTCCTCGGCGAACATTGCCAGGCGATCATGGAAGGCCGCCATGTCGACGTCATCGAGATGGACGCCGCCTCGCATACCGGCATCGACGACATCAGGGATATCATCGAGCGCGTGCGCTATGCGCCGGTCTCGGCCCGCTACAAGGTCTACATCATCGACGAAGTGCACATGCTGTCGACGCAAGCCTTCAACGGCCTGCTGAAGACGCTGGAAGAGCCGCCGCCGCACGTCAAATTCATCTTCGCCACCACCGAAATCCGCAAGGTTCCGATCACCGTTCTGTCGCGCTGCCAACGCTTCGACCTGAGGCGCATCGACGCCGGCGCTCTGGTCGCGCATCTGTCCTCGATCTCGGCCCAGGAAGGCATTTCTGTCGACGACGACGCGCTGGCGATGATCGCGCGCGCCGCCGAGGGCTCGGCCCGTGATTCGCTCTCCATCCTCGACCAGGCGATTGCCCATGGCGCCGGCTCTGTCGGCGCCGATGCGGTTCGGGCGATGCTCGGGCTCGCCGACCGCGCCCGCATCGTCGACCTGTTCGAACATGTGATGAAGGGCGATGTGGCGGCAGCCCTTGGCGAATTCCGTGCGCAGTATGACACCGGCGCCGATCCAGCCGCCGTGCTGACCGATCTTGCCGAATTCAACCATCTCGTCACCCGGCTGCGTTTCGTGCCGACGGCCATCGAGGATGCCTCGCTGTCGGAGGACGAGCGGCAGCGCGGCGCCGATTTCGCCAGAACGCTGTCGGTCAGGGTGCTGTCACGGACATGGCAGATGCTGCTCAAGGGCATCCCCGAGGTGCAGTCTTCCAACCGGCCGGTGAGTGCCGCCGAAATGGTGCTGATCCGGCTGGCGCATGCCGCCGATCTGCCGACGCTGGACGAGGCGCTGAGATCGCTCGATAGCGCTGCGCCTATGCAGAATGGCGCGCCGCGCCCGAATGGGACGTCGGCAAGTTCCGGCAATGGCGGTGGTGCCAGCGCGGTGGCGCAGACGCGCATGCCATCCGGATCGGGCGGGGCACAGAGCATGCGGCTGGTCGAAGCCTCGCCTGCTGCCGTTGCCTACGTCGCTCCGCCGGAGCCGGCCATGGAATCGGCGCCGCTGAAGTCGCTGGCCGACATCATTGCGCTCGCCGACGCGCAGCGCGACATCGCCTTCAAGGTGCTGGTCAAGAGCTGCATCCGGTTCGTGCGTATCGAGCCCGGCCGCATCGACGTCGGCCTGACCAGCGATGCGCCCAAGATGCTGCTCAACGACCTGACGACGAAGCTTCGCGCCTGGACCGGCCGCAGCTGGCTGGTCTCGCTGTCAAAGGAAGAGGGCGGCCAGACGCTCGCCGAAATGGAATCGGCCAAACGCGAGACGGCATTTCTCGATGCCAAGAGCGATCCCACCGTGGCCGCCATCCTGGCGCGCTTTCCCGGTGCCAAGATCATCGACGTGCGCATTCCAGACGCGCCGGAAGCCGAAACGACAGAGGCTGAAGTGCCGGTAGAGCCGCCGGCTGACGACGATGAAACCTGATCCAGCCACGAATCCGCAAAGGACCCGACCATGAAAGATCTTCTCGGCCTGATGGGCAAGGCGAAGGAAATGCAGGCCAAGTTCCAGGCCATGCAGGACGAGATCGCCACGCTGGAAGCGTCCGGCCAGGCCGGCGGCGGCCTGGTCAATGTGACGCTGACCGGAAAATTCGAGATGAAGTCGCTGAAGATCGATCCGTCTCTGTTCAAGGAAGACGATGTCGAGATCCTGGAAGACCTGGTGCTGGCCGCTCACAACGACGCCAAGACCAAGGTCGAGCAGATCATGCAGGAAAAGACCAAGGCGCTGACCGCAGGTCTGCCGATCCCGCCGGGAATGAAACTGCCCTTCTAGCATTCGGCGCGCGCGCCCATGATCGCCATGACCGAAGAGCCCTCCGAAAGACTGATCGAGCAGCGTATCCGCAACAGGATCTACGAGATCCTGGAAATCCTGGCCGATTGTGACGACGGCGTCGATCTCGTCGGCATCAAGGGTTATTTCTACCTGTTCGAGGATTTCGTCCATCGCCCGTCGATCGAAGCCGGCACATCGGCGCTTTCAAAGGACGAGCGCGCGATCGTGCTGGAGATCGCCGAGTTCCTGGAGGCAGCGAGCGAGACAAATCCGGACTTCACCAAGGCTGAGTTCATAGACAGCGACTGGCCGGGAAAGATCGCGCCGACGGCCAGGGAGGCGCGGACGCTGTTCCTCCGGCGCGGCCTGTTTTCGGAGAAGGTCGAGGAGCTTGAGCCCGGCCAGCCGGCGGCCATTACAGTGGGGCACTAATTCACTTTTAGGTCATGCAACTGTACCAATTTGGCAACAGAGCCTCATCAATAACGTTTTGGCCATCATTTTGCCCGAAAGTGTCTCATTCTTGCCGCAGCCTGGGGGCGGGCATGGAAGTGAGAGGGTTACCTGTTGATTGCCACGCGATGGAAGACGCCGCTGTTGCTCGGCGCCGTCATTTCACCCCTGTTTTTGGCTGCCTGCAGCCAGACCACGTCACACGGCATGTCCGTCGCCAGCCTGACCGACGCCATCACGCCGGGTTTCCTGAGCTCACGGGCCTACAGCCATACGCCGAAGGACAAGGAATGCCTGGAACGGGCGATGTTCTTCGAGTCCAACCGCTCGAGCCGCGACGGCATGATCGCGGTCGGCACGGTGGTGATGAACCGGCTGCGCTCCGGCAAGCACGGCAGCACCATCTGCCAGGTGGTGGGCGAGCGTGGGCAGTTCGCCCCCGGCGTCATGACAAGGCCGATGAATTCACGCGCAATGCCCGATGTCGAAGAGGCTGCCGAGGCGGTGCTCAAGGGTGAGCGCAAGGCCAAGCTCAAGAACACCATGTTCTTCCACACCGCCGGCTTACGCTTCCCCTACAAGAACATGCACTACACCATGGTTGCCGGCGGCAATGCCTTCTATGAGAAGCGCGGCCGCAACTGGCAGCCGCTGCCGGACGAGCCGCAGGTCGCCATTGCCTCGGCGGCGCCGCAGAAGCCAGCGGAGCCGGTGACGATGGTCGCGTCCGCCGAGCCGGTGCGTCCGGCCAAGCCGGCGACCGTCCGGTCCGTCCCTGCCCAGCAGACCTATATGACCGCGGCCGCCGCGCCGACCGCGAAATCCGCGCGTGTCTCGGCGGAGCCGACGGTGGTGGCGATGCAGGAGCCGATGGAGGAACCGGATGCCGCCCGTTTTGGCGGAACCTTGAACACAAGGACAAGGGTCATCTCCTCGGTCGAGGACGCGCCGCAAGAGGCGTCTATGGGATTCCAGTCGACGCCTGAGAACACCGACGCTGTCGGCGCGATGATCGTCAGCCAGGGCCGGCCGCTCGAAGCCAACTGATCTGCGCTCTATGGTCTGTCCAATGGTCCGCCCGGCTAATATGGTGGTTCATGCGGATGCGGGATGTTCCAAAGCGCTCTGAAAAATCCTGGAGCGGTTCACCGTTTCGCGGAAACGGTGAACCGCTCCAGCTTTTCGTTTTGACGCAATTCCCAAGGGAAAGCGCTTCGCGCTTTTCCCGGGAAAACCGCTTCGCACTTTTCCTGGAATTGCTCTAGATCAGAGCGATGTCGAAGCGAATCGCCGGTCCCGAGATCGAACGTCTGATCCAGCTCCTGGCCAAGGTGCCGGGGCTGGGTCCCCGGTCGGCCAGGCGTGCGGCCCTTCATCTGATCAAGAAGAAGGAGCAGCTTTTGTCGCCGCTGGCCGCCGCCATGGCCGAAGCGGCCGACAAGGTGCGCATCTGCTCGACCTGCGGCAATGTCGACACATCGGACCCTTGCATGATCTGCACCGACCCGCGCCGCGATGCCGGCACCATCATCGTCGTCGAGGACGTCTCCGACCTGTGGGCGCTGGAGCGCGCGGCGGCGATGAATGTGCGCTACCACGTTCTCGGCGGCACATTGTCGCCGCTCGACGGCATCGGCCCCGACCAGCTCAACATGCGGTCGCTGGTCGACCGCGTCGCCGGTGGCGAGGTCAAGGAGATCATCCTCGCCGTCAATGCGACGGTGGAGGGCCAGACGACCGCGCATTACCTCACCGATCAGCTGTCCGGCTTCGACATCAAGGTGACACGGCTCGCGCATGGCGTGCCGGTCGGCGGCGAACTCGACTATCTCGACGAGGGCACGCTGGCCGCGGCGCTGCGCTCGCGGACGGCGTTTTGACAAAGTTGCGGCAGAGGATGCGGGTCATGATTTTTGCGCGTCCACCAAGGCTGGTGCCAAACACCCCCCTCTGTCCTGCCGGACATCTCCCCCTCAAGGGGGGAGATTGGCTGGCGGCTCAGCTTTCGATAATCACCCACGTTGCGGGCAGAGCGCCGCCCGTGAAGCTGCCGATCTCCCCCCTTGAGGGGGAGATGGCCGGCAGGCCAGAGGGGGGCGCGCCAGAACGCGGCCTTCGCCAGTTTTGTCTTGCATTCTTACTGGCTGCCCTTGCCTTCCTCTTCCTTTCCACCCCCGCCTCCGCCGCAAAGATCGACGACCAGTTCCGCGCCTGGCTGCAGAACGACCTCTGGCCGCAGGCCAAGTCACAAGGCATTTCCAAAACCACCTTCGATGCCGCCTTCGACGGCATCAAGCCCAATCTGAAACTGCCCGACCTGGTCAAGCCGGGCGAGAAGGCGACCACGCCGCGGAAACAGCACCAGGCCGAATTCGGTTCGCCCGGCGCCTATTTCGCCGAGAAAACGGTTCGTGCGGTGACGGCGGGCGGGCGGGCGCGCGAAGCCACCAATGCCAGGACACTTGCATCAATCGAAAAGCGCTATGGTGTGCCGGGCGAAGTGCTGCTGGCGATCTGGGGCCGCGAGACCGGATTCGGCGCGGCGAAGGTGCCTTACGACGCCTTCGAAGTGCTGGGCACCAAAGCGTTCATGTCGACCAGGAAGGACTTCTTCCGCACCGAGTTGCTTGCTGCACTCGAGATCGTCGAGCGCGGTCTTGCTCCGGTCGGCGCGATGAAATCGTCGTGGGCCGGAGCGCTCGGCCAGCCGCAATTCATGCCGACCTCGTTCCTGAAACATGCCGTCGATTTCGACGGCGACGGCCGCGCCGACATCTGGAACTCGACGCCGGACGTGCTGGCCTCGATCGCCAATTATCTCGTCCATTACGGTTGGGTAAAGGGCCGCGGCTGGGGTTTCGAGGTGACGGTGCCGGAAAGCGTTTCCTGTTCGCTGGAAGGCCCGGACCAGGGCAAGAAAATCTCGCAATGGGCTGATATGGGCATCAAGCGCGTCGGCGGCAAACCGTTTCCAGCAAGTGAGCTGAAGGCCGAAGGCTTCCTGTTGATGCCGGCAGGGCGCAGCGGCCCGGCCTTTGTCGCCACGCCCAATTTCTACGTGCTGAAGCAATACAACACCAGCGACCTCTACGCGCTGTTCATCGGCCACGGCGCCGATCGCATCGCCCATGGCGACGCGAATTTTGCCGGCAGCTGGGGCGCGGTTGGCGGGCTCCACCGTTCGGACATCGCGGCCCTGCAGCGGTCGCTGGAAGCCAAGGGCTATGATGTCGGCAGCGCCGATGGCCTGCCCGGCTTCAAGACCCGCCGTTCGATCGGCACGTGGCAAGCCAAGAACGGCCGCGCCGCCACCTGCTTCCCTGACGCCGACCTGGTCGCGGCGCTGAAGTAGCCGCGACATTCGCCAGATTTTCCCCGATCGGCAGCCTCTATTGGCTGGCTTGTGCGTCGGCATCCCGCCGGCCTTTCTGGCCCATTGAGCCGTCGCACAAATGCTCGTTGCCCGCCACCAGGCTGCCGGATATGGTGTTGACCAACTGGACAAAAACCGCAACGGTAGGAGATCCGTGGGCCCCTCTCCAGGCCCGAAAAAAATTCCACAACCCTGAGCCGGGAACTCAGGTCAACAAACAACAAAACAGGGAACAATCACGATGATGATGGAAAAGTTTGCTCTACGCTCTCGCTTCCTGCTTGCGGGTGCAGCCATGTCCGCACTGCTTCTGGCCGGCGCGCCCGCCGGTGCGGTCACGCCCGCCGACACGCTGGTCGAAGGTTTCGCGATCGACGACATCATCTCCATGGATCCGGGCGAGGCGTTCGAGTTGTCGACCGCCGAGGTCACCGGCAATACCTATGATCTGCTGGTCCGTCTCGACCTCAGCGACACCTCCAAGGTCAAGGGCGACCTCGCCGAAAGCTGGACCGTCTCCGACGATGGGCTGACCTACACCTTCAAGCTCAAGCCCGGCCTCAAATTCGCCTCCGGCAATCCGATCACCGCGGCCGACGTCGCCTGGTCGTTCGAACGCGCCGTCAAGCTCGACAAGAGCCCGGCCTTCATCATCGGCCAATTCGGCATCAGCGGCGACAACGTCGCCGAGAAGGCCAAGGCGGTCGACGAGACCACTTTCCAGTTCACCGTCGACAAGGCTTATGCCCCGAGCTTCGTCCTGAACTGCCTGTCGGCAACGGTCGCTTCGGTGGTCGACGCCAAGCTGGTCAAGGAACATGTCGCGGCGGTCACGCCGAGCGCCGACTACAAATGGGACAATGATTTCGGCAATGCCTGGCTGAAGACCGGCTATGCCGGCTCCGGCGTCTTCAAGCTGCGCGAATGGCGCGCCAATGAGGCAGTCGTTCTCGAGCGCAACGACAATTACCATGGCGAAAAGGCCAAGCTTGCCCGCGTCATCTATCGCAACATGAAGGAAAGCTCGGGCCAGCGCCTGGCGCTCGAAGCCGGCGACATCGACGTTGCCCGCAATCTCGAGCCGAACGATCTCGACGCCATCGCCAAGAACGCCGATCTCACGACCACCAGCGCGCCGAAGGGCACCGTCTACTACATCAGCCTCAACCAGAAGAACCCGAACCTTGCCAAGCCGGAGGTCCGCCAGGCCTTCAAATATCTGGTCGACTATGATGCCTTGAGTTCCACCATCCTCAAGGGCATAGGCGAAATCCACCAGACCTTCCTGCCCAAGGGTGTGCTCGGCGAATTGGATGAGAATCCGTTCAAGCTCGATGTCGCCAAGGCCAAGGAATTGCTGGCCAAGGCCGGCCTGCCCGACGGCTTCAGCGTAACCATGGACGTACGCACCGGCCAGCCGACGACCGGCATGGCGGAATCGATCCAGCAGACGCTTGGCCAGGCCGGCATCAAGCTCGAGATCATCCCGGGCGACGGCAAGCAGACGCTGACCAAATATCGCGCCCGCAACCACGACATCTATATCGGCCAGTGGGGCCAGGATTATTTCGACCCGAATTCCAACGCCCAGACCTTTGCCTCGAACCCGGACAATTCGGATGCGGGCAAGTCCAAGACGCTGGCCTGGCGCAACGCCTGGGACATTCCGGACCTGACCAAGGAGACGGAAGCAGCACTGCTCGAGAAGGACGCCGGTAAACGCGCTGACATGTACAAGGATCTGCAGAAGAAGATCCTGGACACCAGCCCCTTCGTCGTCATCCACCAGCAGCTGGAAGTGGCCGGCCTGCGCAAGAACCTCAAGGGCTTTGCGCTCGGCCCGAGCTTCGACAGCAATTTCGTCGGACCGGTGTCCAAGGAATAATGCTCGCGGACACGCCGCATGAGCGCGGTTGAAAAAGAAATGGCGGCGGGGCGCGGCAGCGCCCGCGCTGTCGCTATTGCATCATCCTTTGGCCGTTTCCTGGTCATTGCGATCACGACCTATCTTGGTCTGCTCGCGGTCACCTTCTTCATCGGCCGCGTCATTCCGATCGACCCGGTGCTGGCGGTGCTCGGCGACCGGGCGCCGGCCAATGTCGTCGAGCGCACGCGCCGCGAGATGGGCCTCGATCTGCCGTTGATCGAGCAGTTCTACATCTATGTGAAAAATGCCCTGAACGGTAATTTCGGCGTCTCCGTGCTGACCACCAATCCGGTCATGACCGACATTCGCCGGGCGCTGCCGGCCACCACCGAACTGGCGACGCTGGGAACGCTGATCGGGGCGCTGTTCGGCGTGCCGCTCGGCGTGCTGGCGGCGGTCAAGCGCGGCAGTCTCATCGACCAGATCGTGCGCATCATCGGCCTGATCGGCTATTCCGTGCCGATCTTCTGGCTCGGCCTGCTGGCGCTGGTGCTGTTCTATGCCAAGCTGCAATGGGTTGCCTTCCCGGCGCGGCTCGACGTCGTCTACGAGTACACTTTTACGCCGATCACCGGCTTCTATCTCCTCGACTCCGCGATGCAGGGGCAGTGGGACGTGTTTTACGACGCCTTCCGCCACATCATCCTGCCGGCATCGCTGCTCGGCTACTTCTCGCTCGCCTATATCAGCCGCATGACGCGCTCGTTCATGCTCAACGAACTGTCCCAGGAATACATCGTCGCGGCGCGCGCCAAGGGCCTGTCGGAAACCCGCATCATCTGGGGCCACGCGCTGCGCAATGCGGCGGTGCCGATGGTGACGGTGATCGCGCTCTCCTATGCCGGGCTGCTCGAAGGCTCGGTGCTCACCGAAACCGTGTTCTCGTGGCCGGGCATCGGCCTTTACATCACCAATTCGCTGCAGAACGCCGACATGAATGCGGTGCTCGGCGGCACCATCGTCATTGGCTCGGTGTTCATCGCCATCAATCTGCTCTCCGACCTGCTGTATCGGGTGCTCGATCCGAGGACGAAGGTTCAATGAGCGCCGACACCATCCAGAGTCGTCGCGACTGGCTGCTCAGCGAGCGGCCGGCCTCGCGCATGCAGGCAAGGCTCGGCCGCGCCTATGTGGCGTGGCGGCGCTTTTCCGCCAACCGGCTGGCCTTTCTCGGCCTGCTCATCATCATTGCCTTGCTGGCCGTCGCCGCCCTTGCCGGCGTGCTGGCGCCCTATTCTCCGACGTTCGGCGACCTGAAGAACGCGCGCCTGCTGGCGCCGAGCGCCGAGCATTGGTTCGGCACCGACGATCTCGGCCGCGATATCCTGTCGCGCATCCTCTACGGCTCGCGCTGGACGCTCTATGTGGTCATCCTGGTGGCCATCATCGCGGCACCGATCGGCCTCTTGGTCGGCACGGTGGCCGGCTATGCCGGCGGCTGGACCGATGCCATCCTGATGCGCATCACCGACATCTTCCTCGCCTTTCCCAAGCTGATCCTGGCGCTGGCCTTTGTCGCAGCACTGGGCCCCGGCATTGAGAATGCGGTGCTGGCCATCGCCATCACCTCATGGCCGCCCTACGCCCGTATCGCGCGCGCCGAGACGCTGACGGTGCGCAATTCCGATTACATCAAGGCGGTGCAGCTGATGGGCGCCTCGCCCTTCCGCATCGTGCTGCGCCATATCATGCCGCTTTGCATTTCGTCCCTGATCGTCAGGGTGACGCTCGACATGGCCGGCATCATCCTGACCGCCGCCGGGCTCGGTTTCCTCGGCCTCGGCGCGCAGCCGCCGCTGCCCGAATGGGGCACGATGATCGCGTCCGGTCGCCGCTTCGTGCTCGACCAATGGTGGGTGGCTGGTGCGCCGGGCTTCGCCATCCTCATTGTCAGCCTCGGCTTCAATCTGCTCGGCGACGGCCTGCGCGACGCGCTCGACCCTCGCAGTGGTGACCAATGAGCAGGGAAACGAAGACGCTTCTCGACGTCGACGACCTGCGCGTCACTTTCCCGACCCGCACCGGGCTGATCGAGGCGGTGCGCGGCGTCTCCTTTTCGCTCGGTCGCGAACGGCTCGGCATCGTCGGCGAATCCGGCTCCGGCAAATCGCAGACCGGCCGCGCCATTATGGGGCTGACGCCGCCGCAGGCGCGGATATCGGCCAACAAGCTCGCCTTCGACGGCATCGACCTGCTCAGCGTCTCGCCACGCGAACGCCGGAAGCTGCGCGGCAAGCGCATCGCCATGATCCTGCAGGACCCGAAATATTCGCTCGACCCTGTCATGAGCATCGGCCGCCAGATCGTCGAGACGCTGCGCACCCATGAAAAGGTCGGCAAGGCCGAGGCGCGCGACCGCGCATTGGCCATGCTGGAGGCGGTGCAGATCCGTGATCCCTCTCGCGTCTTCAACCTGCATCCGCATGAAGTTTCGGGCGGCATGGGCCAGCGCGCCATGATCGCCATGATGCTGATCGCAGGACCGGAAATGATGATCGCCGACGAACCGACTTCGGCGCTCGACGTAACCGTGCAGCTCGATGTGCTAGGCATCCTCGACAAGCTGGTCAGCGAACGCGGCATGGGGCTGATCTTCATCTCGCACGATCTGCGCCTGGTCTCATCCTTCTGCGACCGCGTCATCGTCATGTATGCCGGCAAGGTGGTCGAGCAGCTCAAGGCGTCCGAACTCGGCCATGCCCAGCATCCCTACACGCGCGGCTTGCTCAATTGCATGCCCAAGATCGGCGCCGACCGCCACCCGCTGCCGGTGCTCGACCGCAAGCCGGAGTGGGCGGCATGACTTCCGCGATTGCCGTCGACAGGCTGGAAGTGATCTTCGACCGTTTTCGCGCGCTGAAGGGTGTCAGCCTCGACGTGCAGCCGGGCGAATCCTTCGGCCTGGTCGGTGAATCCGGCTCCGGCAAATCGACGCTGCTGCGGGCCATCGCCGGCCTTGCGCCGGTCGCATCGGGCAGCATCGTCGTCAACGGCAAGACGCTTGGGACACGCCGCGACAAGGCCTTCTACCGCGAAGTCCAGATGGTCTTCCAGGATCCGTACGGCTCGCTGCACCCGCGCCAGACCGTCGACCGGCTGCTGCAGGAACCGCTTGCCATCCATGGCTTTGCCGACGGCGAAAAGCGCATCCAGCGGGCGCTCGACGAGGTCGGCCTCGGCAACGGTTTTCGGTTCCGCTATTCGCACCAGCTCTCCGGCGGCCAGCGCCAGCGCGTGGCGATCGCCCGTGCGCTGATTCTCGAACCGTCGATCTTGCTGCTCGACGAGCCGACCTCGGCGCTCGATGCCTCGGTGCAGGCGGAAGTGCTCAACCTGTTGGAAGAGGTACGCAGGCGGCGCAAGCTGACCTTCCTGATGGTCAGCCACGACCTCGCCATCATCACCCATATGTGCGAGCGGCTGATGGTGATGCAAAGCGGCGAGGCGGTGGAGAATCTGGCGGCGGCAGACCTTGTCGAACGCCGCGTAACCAAGGATTATACGCGCAATCTGTTGCGGGCCAGCGATGGGTTTGTGAGAACCGCCTGAATTCGTTTTCTCGTTTTGCGTCGAACAACCATCTCGGGGAATTCCTATGGAGGAATGGAAGTTTGCGGATCCGCCCAATCTCGCAGTGTATTCGGACAAGAGCATATTTAAACGTGGCGACTGGATCGCATACGTTGTGCATGAAGATGACGACGACGACAGCTACAACGACGAAGGTGGCACTTGGCAATTCCACAACAGCGAACCCGGACCTGTGGATGACGGCGACATAATGCTCGTCGGCCTGCAAGAGGTGGTGAGGTGGGATCAAACTATCCTGGAGTTGGCCGATTTGCCTAAAGGTTGGCATGCTTGGCGCGCCTCGAAATCATCGCCATGGCGGCGTGCAAAGTCACGTCCCGTACCCTCTAACGACAACGAATGACCCGGCAAAGCCTTAAGTCTGAGCTTGCACCGGTTCGCCGCTCTCCACAGGTGGCTCTTCCTGGGCTTCAGGCTCCTTGATCCTGAACCACGTCACATAAAGCGCCGGCAGGAACAGCAACGTAATCGCCGTGCCGGCAATGATGCCGCCCATCATGGCATAGGCCATCGGGCCCCAGAACACTTCACGTGCGATCGGGATCAGCGCCAGGCTGGCGGCGGCCGCCGTCAGCGCGATCGGGCGCATCCTGTGTTCCGTCGCTTCGATGACAGCGGCCCAGCGGTCCTTGCCGTCCCGGACGAGATCCTCGATCTGCACGATCAGGATGACCGAGTTGCGGATCAGGATGCCGATCAGCGCCAGCACGCCGAGGATGGCGACGAAGCCGAGCGGTGCTCCGCTCGGCACCAGGGCCGCCACCACGCCGATCAGGCCGAGCGGCGCCACGGCCACCACCAGGAACAGGCGCTGGAAACTCTGCAACTGCACCATCAGGATCGTCGCCATGACGAACAGCATCAACGGCACGACGGCGGCGATTGGTCCCTGGCTTTTGGCACTCTCCTCGACCGAGCCGGCGGTGGCGATCGAATAACCCGGCGGCAGCTTGGCGGTGAAGGCATCGACCGACGGCTTCAACTCGTTGACGACGGTGGCCGGCAGCACGTCGCCGACCAGTCCGGCGCGCACGGTGATGGTCGGGATGCGGTCGCGTCGCCACACCGTTGGCTGCTCCAGATCGTAGCGGAAGTTGGCGACGGCCGCGAGCGGGATCGCCTCGCCGGTACTGGTCGGCAGCTGCATGTTCTGCAAGGTTTCGATCGAGCCGCGTTCGGACCCACGCGAGCGCGCCACGACATTGATCAGATAGGTGGCGTCGCGCACCTGCGTGATGGTGGCGCCGCCGACCGTACTGTTCAGCGCGCTGGCGATGTCGGAGGAGGTGATACCGAGCTGGCGTGCCTTGTCCTGCAGCACGTCGACCCTCAGCACACGCTGCGGCTCGTTCCAGTCGAAGGTCGGCGCTGCTAGCTTTGGATTGGCGGAGATGACACCGGCGAATTGCTGCGCCAGTTCGCGCACCGTCTGGATGTCGGGACCGCCGACGCGATATTGCACCGGGCGGCCGACCCGCGGTGCGC
>NZ_RZPQ01000910.1:0-2086 GCF_003999135.1 Mesorhizobium sp. M7A.F.Ca.CA.004.06.1.1
CAGAAGAGGTGAACAGCGTCTATTACCTCCAGCAATATGTGTCGCGTGCCGGTCCGCCTTTCCGGGATTTTCGCGTCTTTGTCTGCGCCGGCGAGACCGTGGCGATGATGAGCCGCATCAGCGACGACTGGATCACGAACGTCAACCGGGGCGGCGTGCCGGAACAGGTTTCCCAATATGGCAAGGCGGAACTGGCCTCGCTGGCTGTCGCCGCGTCAGCCGCGGTCGGCGCGGATTTTGCCGGCGTGGACATCGTGCGGGATGACGACGGCAATCTGTTCATACTCGAAGTGAACAGCATGCCCGCCTGGTCGGGATTGCAATCGGTGGTCGCCGTGAATATCGCCGAGGCAATCGCCGATGCCTTGCTGAAGCTCCTGGCCGACCGTGCCGAAGCGGCCGCCGCGCCGCGGCCCTATCGTTTTACCGCGCCTGCGAATTCGTGAGGGCCAGTAGGATGGCGGTTTCGCGCGAACGCCTCCGGGCCAGTTACAAGGATGCCTGCAGGATGGAGATCGAAGCCCTCAAACCGGGCAACGTCCATCTGTTCGCCGACGGACACGGCATGTCCGCCGCCCAGTTCATGATGAGTGCGGAGGTTTCTTCCGGGCCGCTGACCGATCCTCGTCTGCCGGTCGGACAGCGCATGCTGGAGGCCGTGCGCGCGACCCGACTGGCGGTCGCAACCAATACCAATCTCGGAATCATCCTTCTGGCAGGGCCACTGATATGCGCCGCCGAAATGGGCGGTGACAGACTGCAGGACAATCTCGACTTGCTGCTTCGGGCTTTGAGCGTGCAGGATACCAAGGCGGTATTCGAGGCGATTGTCACGGCCGCGCCAGGCGGCCTCGGAGAAGCCGCCAACGATGTGCGGCAGGAGCCGAAGGTTCATTTGCTGGACGCGATGCGGGAGGCCGCCGACCGCGACATGATCGCCCGCCAGTACGGCAGCTGTTTCGGCGACGTGTTCGGGGTCGGGCTCGCCACGCTGGATGGAGCGTTGGCACGCGAAGAAACGGGCATGTGGCCGACGGTATTCGTCTACATGGCGTTTCTCGCCGGCTTCCCCGACAGCCATGTGATGCGCAAGCACGGCGTTGACGTCGCAAATCAAGCGCGGCAGGAAGCCGTTGCCGTTCAGGCGGCGCTCCATGCCGAGGGCGACGAGCCGTCGCGCATTCGCCTGCTCATGGAGTTCGACCGCCGGCTGAAGGCCGACAACATCAATCCCGGCACCTCGGCCGACCTCACCGTGGCTACTCTTTTAGTCCACACCCTCGCCCTCACCTTGCATAATCGCGGCGTTGGTGCTTGACTTCCAAAAGCGGAAGCTGTGCTTCCGCGGCTATCTAGCCAACCGGTCCGGGCAAATCCGGACGCTGCCAACAAGGATAGCTGTCCATCGAGCGCCTGCTCGGTTGCAGCGTCCGTGGACATCATAATTGTGTCTTGGAGGAAATTGGCATGGCAAAAATCTCAAAGGTTATGGTCGGTGAATCGCTGGTGGGAGACGGCAACGAAGTCGCGCATGTCGACCTGCTCATCGGCCCGCGGGGGAGCGCGGTCGAAACGGCATTCTGCAACGCGCTTACCAACAACAAGGACGGCTTTACTTCGCTTTTGGCGGTGATCGCGCCCAATCTTCAATGCAAACCCAACACCGTGATGTTCAACAAGGTCACGATCAAGGGCGCCAAGCAGGCGGTCCAGATGTTCGGCCCGGCGCAGCACGCCGTGGCAAAGGCCGTGCAGGACAGCGTTGCGGACGGGACCATTCCGGCCAACGAAGCGGACGACGTGTTCATCTGCGTCGGGGTGTTCATCCATTGGGACGCGGCGGACGACGCCAAGATCCAGAAATACAATTACGAGGCGACAAAGGAAGCTATCCAGCGCGCCGTTGCAGGAACCCCGACCGCCGCCGAAGCAACGGCCCAGCGCGACAAGGTCAAGCATCCGTTCGCAGCCTAGACAAGAGACAGCCCCGCACAGGAAAAACCCTCTTCTGAGACGGATGGTCTGTTGCGCCGGCTGAAAAAAGTTCTGGGCTTTTGAAACGTCACCTCCCGAAGGGCGCACGTCC
>NZ_RZPQ01000911.1:0-2085 GCF_003999135.1 Mesorhizobium sp. M7A.F.Ca.CA.004.06.1.1
CCAGAAAGCCAAAGAGATGTAGGCGGTCACAGCAAAGGCATGCATTGGGAAGTCGCCGCTCGCGATTGGCGCGCGCACCACTTCCAGAAAATATGTGAACGGATTCCAATGATAGGCATAGTTCTGTATACCGCCTTGCCCATGATAGGCCCAGAAGACTGGCGTAAGAAACGTACCGACCCGCATGATGTTGCCGACGATGAACTGGGCATCGGGAAAGAATGCACCCAGGAATGCGAAAACCGTTACGATTGCAGGGGTCGCGAGCACAATCAGCAATAACCCCGGGACAGACAATAGCCACTCAGCGCTGATTCCCAAGCCGCTCAGCAGCAGGATGACGATGCAACCCGCCACCGAATAGCTCGCTCGGATGACACATTGCACCGTCAGCCGCATCACATACACGAAGAGTGGCAGCCTCGTGCCTTGAATGAAACTGGCTTCGCGGGAGAACAGGGGCACGCTCAGGCTGATCATCTCCATGAGGTAGAACCAGACAACCAGGCCGATCGAAGCATAGGCCGTGTATCCGGCCGAATCCGTGTCTTTGGTCTTGAAAACGAAGATGAAAGTGCCAATGAATGCCAGATAATTGACCAGCATCCAAAGCGGGCCGAGCGTCGTGCGTCTGTGCTGATCGCCGATGTCCTCGTGGGCAAGCGCGATCCAGACCCGGTGTAATCTCATGGCCTTTGAGATGTCGTCAAAAGCGCCGTTTAGTGCCGCAATCATAGCTGGGAGTATCGCAATCCGTTGTTCTGGCGCATTATTCTTCGCTGGCCATAGCGAACCACCAAGCCCGTCTCTAATAGCCATTTCGATGGGCATATGGCAACGCATTGCGTCGTAACGCGGTGGGGAGCAGAGTCAACTGCGGCAAAACTGAGCGCATGCTGATGCTGCGTGGCTTATCTATTAGCGTTTGATAATGTTGACTTTACGGCAATCGCCCGAGCATGATCCATGTTCTCCACTGGAAGCCTCTTGTCCGAAAAAAAACCTCTAGCTATGCCCCCGCCCCCGAAGTATGCGATATAGGACGGCGGGGGCCGGGGATAGCACTTGAGCAAGGTGATTGGTCGCGAAGTAACTTCGTGTTCGCACCTCGCTGGTGTCGATGCCCT
Source organism: Mesorhizobium sp. M7A.F.Ca.CA.004.06.1.1 (assembly GCF_003999135.1). Taxonomy (NCBI): domain Bacteria; kingdom Pseudomonadati; phylum Pseudomonadota; class Alphaproteobacteria; order Hyphomicrobiales; family Phyllobacteriaceae; genus Mesorhizobium; species Mesorhizobium sp. M7A.F.Ca.CA.004.06.1.1. The sequence goes on from NZ_RZPQ01000911.1 coordinate 1,128, forward strand.
TGAGCCTGGAGTCTAGTGCCGTCCAATGAATTCCCACCTAGAAGCTGTGTTCGGGCTCAGGCCACAGATGCGGCGCGCCTTCATCATGGTCCAGGACGTGGTCATGGTCCTGGTCGCCGTGGCACTCAGCCTCGTGCTTTCGCGGTCTAATCTTTCGTTCGACGCGCTCTCCAAGGAGGGTCTGGCGACATGGGCGGGCATCGTCGTCATCAGCCATTTGCTGTTCCGCTACAGTGGCCTCTACACCACCGTCTGGCGCTTCGCCTCGACGCCGGACTTTTTCAACATCCTGAAGAGCTGCGCGATTTTGACGTTCACTCTTTACATGGCATCGCTGCTGCTGCGTTTTTACCGGCCGGTGGCGGGGCTCAACGAGCGTCAGTTCATCGTCTTCTTCCTCGTCTCCTTCACCATCATATCGGCACCCCGGCTATTCTACCGCTTCCTGCGTGACGGCGCGAGCTGGGGCATTCTTGGCCGCAAGTCCGATGATACTGAGCCCAAGCGCGCGCTGTTCGTTGGCCGGCTCGGCGAGGCCGACCTGATCATTCGCTTCACGCGCACGGCGCAACCGGCTGACTATTCCATCGCAGGCATCATGGCGACCGAGCGCGGCGCGCCATTGGGCACGCGGATTCAGGGTGTTCCCGTGGTGGCGACCCTGCCGCGTCTGATCGATGTCCTGGAAGATTACGCGACCGGCACCAAAAGCCTGGACCTGCTGATTTTCGGCAGCGGCGCCGAGCACGAAATCGAGGACTATTCGGAACTCGTGCGCATTGCCCGGCACGGCGACATAAATGTGGTGCAGTTCTCAGGCCTTTCGGAGTTGGAACAGCACGGAAAGCTGGTTCTCGACACCGTCGAGATGGAAACGATCCTGCGCCGTCCGGCGGTCGCGTCCGACATCCAGCGCATCGGCGCCTTTGTCAGCGGCAGACGCGTTCTGGTGACCGGC
>NZ_RZPQ01000912.1:0-2079 GCF_003999135.1 Mesorhizobium sp. M7A.F.Ca.CA.004.06.1.1
ACAGCCTGGAGCGGGCCTTGAAATCAAGTGTCGACCGGTTCGGCATGAAGACCGCGCTCGTCGATCAGGGGCGCCGCCCGAAGATCATCGTCATGGTCTCCAAGTTCGACCACGCGCTTCTCCATCTGCTGTACCAGATCAGGGTCGGCTGGCTGAACGCGGAGGTTGCCGCCGTCGTCTCCAACCACGAGGATGCCCGCCGCTTCGCCGAGCTGGAGGGCATCCCCTACCACCATTGGCCGACCACCAGGGAGAACAAGGCCGAACAGGAACAGAAGCTGCTGGACCTGGTGCAGCAAACAGGGGCTGAACTGGTCATCCTGGCGCGCTACATGCAGGTCTTTTCAAAAGGCCTGTCGGACCGGCTGTTCGGACGGGCGATCAACATCCACCATTCCTTCCTGCCGAGCTTCAAGGGCGCCAAGCCGTATCACCAGGCCTTCGACCGCGGCGTCAAGCTGATCGGTGCGACGGCGCATTACGTCACCTCCGACCTCGACGAGGGTCCGATCATCGATCAGGAGACCGAACGCGTCACCCATGCGATGAGCGCCGAGGACTTCGTCGCTGTCGGGCGCGACATCGAAAGCCGGGTGCTGGCGCGCGCCGTCAAGTTGCATCTCGAAGCCCGCGTCATGCTCAACGGCCACAAGACCATCGTCTTCTGAGAAGCCACGTCAGGCCGGCCAACTGCCGCCGGCGAGCGCGGCGTAAAGCGTCTCGGCGTCGATACCGAGCGGCCGGTCCTCTTTCAGCATGGGGACGAGCGAGCGTATCGCCGTGTGAATTGCGGCGGTGCGTGGCGCCAATGTGAAGCCGTCGCGCAGGTCGATGGCCTGTGCGGCGGCCATCAATTCGAAGGCGATCAGGCGGCGCCACAGCGCGATCATCCCGGCGCATTTTGCCACCGCCAGAGGCGTCTGCGTGGCGTGATCCTCGACGCCTTCCGACACGGCCAGGAAGTCGAGCATCACCGGATTGGCCTTGTGGCGGATGGCGGCCAGGATCGACGTCACCGTCTTCTGCAGCGGTACGAGGCCGGCCGAGGCGCCGCCGACCGGCGACAGATATTTCGGCAGGCCATTGCGGCCGGAACCGGTGAGCTGGATGAAGCGCGCGGCACTGGCCGCGGCACATTGGGCGATCGCCAGGCCGAGCGTCTCGAAGGCGAGCGCCAGCGAGGCTGTGTGGAAATTGCCGGTCGACAGCACCAGTCCATCATCGCCCAGCACCAGCGGGTTGTCGGCGGCGGCGTTGAGTTCGATCTCGACAGCCTGTCTCGCCTGACCGATCGCCTCGATCAGCGCGCCATGGATCGACGGCATGCAGCGGATCGACAGCGGGTCCTGCAAGGTGGTCGGCGCCGGCGCCTCGTCTCGGGCGAGCAGATCGTGCAGCACCTTGGCTGCTTGCTGCTGGCCTGCCGCCGGACGCGCCATATGCAGGCGCGGATCGAGGATGGTGCGGTTGGCACCGATGCCTTCCATTGTCAGCGCACCGGCCTGCTGTTGCTGGGCAAGGGCGCGCAATGCATCCGTCACCGCAAGTGCGCCGCTGCCGGCGGACACCGCCGAGGCGTTGATCAGCGACAGGCCGTCCTTGGGCGCCAGGCTGATGGGGGCGAGGCGCGCCATCATCAGCGCCTTGGCCGCCGGCATGAGACGGCCCTGATAGTCGGCTTCGCCATCGGCGGTGAGCATGCGGGCGAGTGCTGTCATCAACACCAGGTCACCGGCGCCGATCGAGCCGAGCGACGGCATGACGGGATGGACGCCGGCATTGAGCGCGTCGACCAAAGCGACGAAGACGGAAGGCGACAGGCCGGAGCCGCCGACCGACAGCATCGACGCACGGGCAAGCATGGTTGCCCGCACGGCTTCAACCGGCAGCACCTCGCCGACGGCGCCACTGCGTCCTTCCAGGAGCTGGCGCTGGAAGGCGCCGGCGTCGCCGTCGACCGCGGTGCCGAGATTGGCGCCGAGCCCGGTGTTCAGGCCATAGATCTGCTGGCCGGACGCGGCGGCCTGGTCGAGCACTTTTCGTGCCTTTTCCAGCCTGCCGATGACATCGGGTCCAATC
>NZ_RZPQ01000913.1:0-2074 GCF_003999135.1 Mesorhizobium sp. M7A.F.Ca.CA.004.06.1.1
GCGCAAAAGCACGAGATATTGCTCATCGACTCGCTCGTCGCGAAAACCGTTCAATAGCTGATATCGTCGAACGCGCACTTGAATCCTATGAGATTCGGGAGGCCGGGCGAGAACCGGCCTCCCTCTTCTATTCCCGCCTGACGGCAAGCATCGGCGTCGACATCGATCTGGAAGCAATCATACCATTGTGATTTCAGAGACCCTTAGAAAGGCGCCTGATGCGGTGTCATGGCTTGGCTGGTCTCACCAATCAGCGATGCGGTCGTCGCCGGTGAATTGTGCGCTTTTCTGGGTGTACTCGAACAACTCGATTTTCACGTCGTTTGGATCGCGGATCCAGGCCTGAAATGTGTCATCGCAGGCCAGTTTCTTTGAGGTGACGTCGACACCTTTCGACCTGATGTGGGCGATCGCGGCATCAATGTTCTCCACTTCTAGGCAGAAGTGGTTGATCTGGTTCAGGTCGCCATAGCGGGCCTCGTTTTTCCCGAACACCTCGACATGGCTGCCGCCGCCGCAATCGAGGTAGAACCCGAAAATCTTGCCGTCACGCAGGAAATTGAAGCAGGTGTCCATGCCCAGCACGTCGCGATAGAAGCTTCGTGTCGCTTCAAGGTCGTTGGCGAAGATGCAGACGTGAGCGAGCTGCTTGACCTTGATCATGACAGGTTCCTCGCAGAAAAATCCGCCTTCAGGTCGGCGGGGTGCCGTTCTCGGCCAGCACCGCGCCGGTCAGATACAACGAACCGCTGATCAGGATGCGTGGCGCCGGACCGTCCCAGGTGTCGCGCAGCAGCATCAGCGCGCTGGCGACGGAACTCACCGGCTCGGCGGTCAGCCCGGCTTCCGTCGCGCGGACCGCCAGTTCGTCGTTTGGCACGCCGGCCTCGCTAAGGCTCACCGGCACCGTGTAGACATGCCGGGCGAGGCCCTTGAAGGCACGGAAATAGCCGCTCTGGTCCTTGGTGTTGATCATGCCCGAGATGAGGAACAGCGGACGCGGGTTCTTCTCTTCCTGCTCGGCCAACGCTTCGGCAACCACCACGCCGGCCCCCGGATTGTGGCCACCGTCGAGCCAGATATCGGCGCCCTTGGGTGCCAGTTCGGCCAGCCGGCCCTGCATCAGCTTCTGCATACGCCCTGGCCAGGCGACATTGATCATCGCCTTTTCGGCGGCGCGATGGCTGATCTCGAAACCGGCCGCCTTGACCGCGGCGATCGCCGCCGCCGCATTGGCGAACTGATGGCGTCCGGGCAGCCTGGGCGGTGGCAGGTCCATCAAGCCGTCTTCGTCCTGGTAGACCATGCGGCCGTTTTCCTCGAAGGCAAGGAAGTCCTGGCCGTAGACGAAGGTGGGGCATTCAAGCCGCTCGGCGGTTTCGATCAGCACCTGCAGCGCCGTTTCGCTCTCCTGCGCGCCGATGACCACCGGACAGCCGGGCTTGATAATACCGGCCTTTTCGGCCGCGATCAGTTCGACACGGTCCCCGAGATAGGCCTCGTGGTCGAGCGACACCGGCATGATCACTGACACGGCCGGCTCCTTGACGACATTGGTCGCGTCGAAGCGGCCGCCGAGCCCGACCTCGATGATGGCGGCGTCGGCCTGGTGTTCGGAAAACAAGAGGAAGGTGACGGCGGTGAGAATCTCGAAGACGGTGATCTTCTCGCCTTCATTGGCTCTGGCCGCACGGGCAATAGCATCGGCGAAAACCCTGTCCTCGACCAGCCTGCCGCCGCCATCGGCGGCCAGCCGGTAACGCTCATACCAGTTGACCAGATGCGGCGAGGTGTGAACATGGACGCGGTAGTCCGCTGCCTCGAGCAGGGCGCGCGAAAAGGCGGCGCACGAGCCTTTGCCGTTGGTGCCGGCGATGTGGATGACCGGTGGCAGCCGATCCTGCGGATCGTCAAGCCGCTCCAGCAGCCGCGAAATGCGGTCGAGCGAAAGGTCGAAGCCTTTCGGATGAAGCGCCATCAGGGCTTCGATTTCGCGGTCGGCGGCAAGCGTCGTCATGGCAGAATCCTAGCGCATGAGCCGTGAAAACCAGAATCGGTTTCGGATGGCTATGGC
>NZ_RZPQ01000914.1:0-2059 GCF_003999135.1 Mesorhizobium sp. M7A.F.Ca.CA.004.06.1.1
CTTGAACAGCAGCGTGCCGCCGACCGCTTCCAGCGCGCCGCCGACAACTTCAACAAATTCATCTTCGGAAACAGTCTTTGTGTCCGGCACCACATCGGCCAGACTTTCGGCAAGCGTACTCTCGAGAGCCTTGTCGTCGAGCTGCGCGTCCATGCGAACCTCTTTCAGTCGCCAATCGCACCCCTTTGCCCGTTAACGAAACTTAACGCCGACGATGGCCGGATTGTGGCGGTTTTCCACCAATGCGGCGCTCAGGGGTGCTGGCGGCTGGACAATCCGCCGGTTCGCTCCACAATAGCTCGAAAAGCACAACGCAAAAAGCGTGAGGGAGGATCGAATGCTGGGACTGATGCAGGAATGGCCGCTGCTTTGCCATAAGCTCATCGACAATGCCGAGCGGCAGCATGGCGTGCGCGAGATCGTGTCGCGCTCGATCGAAGGGCCGATCGTGCGCACCACCTACGCCGACATCCATCGCCGCGCCCTGAAGGTCGCCCAGCGGCTGGAGCGTGACGGTTATGGGATGGGCGACCGTATCGCCACGCTGGCCTGGAACACCGCGCGCCACATCGAGGCCTGGTACGGCATCATGGGCATCGGCGCCATCTACCACACGCTCAATCCGCGGCTGTTTCCCGAGCAGATCGTCTGGATCATGAACCATGCCGAGGACAAGGCTGTCTTCGTCGACCTGACTTTCATGCCGCTGCTCGAGAAGATCGCCGGCGCCGTCAAATCGCTGAAACAGGTGATCGTGCTGACCGACAGGGCGCATATGCCGCCGACGACATTGCCCAACACGGTCGCCTATGAAGATTGGCTTGACGAAGCGGATGGCGACTTCGCCTGGAAGACCTTCGACGAAAGCACCGCCGCCGGCATGTGTTACACGTCCGGGACCACGGGCGATCCCAAGGGCGTCGTCTACAGCCATCGTTCGAACGTGCTGCACGCCATGATCGCTGCCATGCCCGACGCCATGGGACTGTCGTCGCGCGATACGATCCTGCCTGTCGTGCCGATGTTTCACGCCAATGCCTGGGGCCTTGGCCAGAGCGGGCCGATGATCGGTGCCAAGCTGGTCATGCCCGGCTGCAAGATGGATGGCGCCTCGATCTATGAACTGCTCGACACCGAGAAGGTGACCTTCAGCGCCGCCGTGCCGACCGTCTGGATGATGCTGCTGCAGCATCTGGAGGAGACCGGCAAGGAGCTTCCCTATCTCAACAAGGTCGTCATCGGCGGCTCGTCGTGCCCGCGCGCGATCATGACCAAGTTTCAGCAGAACTACGATGTCCAGGTTATCCACGCCTGGGGCATGACCGAAATGTCGCCGCTCGGCACGCTGTGTACCCTGAAGCCGGACCATGCTGGTCTTGAGGGCGAAGCCCGGCTCGACGTCCAGCAGAAACAGGGCTATCCGCCCTTCGGCGTCGAAATGAAGGTGACCGACGACGACAACAACGAGCAGCCTTGGGACGGCAAGACTTTTGGCCGCCTGAAAGTGCGTGGGCCGGCCGTTGCCCGTGCCTATTATGGCGACGCCGGCGTGGAGCAGTTCGATGAGGATGGCTGGTTCGACACTGGCGACGTCGCCCACATCGACGCTGGCGGCTACATGCAGATCACCGATCGCGCCAAGGACGTCATCAAATCCGGCGGCGAATGGATTTCGACCATCGACCTCGAGAACCTGGCTGTCGGCCATCCCGATGTCGCCGAGGCGGCAGCCATCGGCGTTCAGCATTCGAAATGGGGCGAACGGCCGCTGCTGGTCGTCGTCCGCAAACCGGGCAAGGAACCGACCAAGGCTGACATTCTCGGCTTCATGGACGGCAAGGTAGCCAAATGGTGGATGCCGGACGATGTCGCTTTCGTCGGCGAAATTCCGCACACCGCAACCGGCAAGATCCAGAAGATCACCTTGCGCCAGCAATTCAAGGACTATCGCCTGCCGACCGATTGACGCGATGGTGCATGTTTCGGCTTCATGCCATCGCAAAAAGGCACTAAGTCTCCGTTCGGGTTGGGGCAGCACGGAAAACGATGGCTAGCATTC